>CADBTK010000150.1 GCA_902797585.1 Erysipelothrix rhusiopathiae | reverse complement strand
TTCTTTTCTAAAATACATTTGAAGGTAGGTGATAAATAATGGAAAACTTCCATTACCGGAAAGGAGAATAACCCCGTGAACGTATTTTGCATTGTAGGAAAAGTAGTGGAATTACCACAAATGAAAGAAGTATCAACAGGTGTAAAAGTAAGTCATGTAAGATTAAAAGTAAATCGTCCTTTTGCTAATAGTGAAGGTATTTATGAAAGTGATATTATCCAAGTAGAAGTTTGGAGAGGATTGGCAGAAACTATCTGTAGTAAAACGAAGATAGATGATTTATTAGCAGTAAAAGGACGTATTGCCTCATTTGCGAATGAGAAAGATGAGCATACTTACTATAATTATTCTTTTATAGCTGAAAAAGTTGAATTTCTAAGACATTAAAAAAAGACGATTGCTCGTCTTTTTTCTTTCTTATCGGTTGTAGTACTCAACAACTAACAATTCGTTGATTGGCTGAACAGTGAACAATTCATTACGTTCTGGGTAACGAACATAAGTTCCTTTTTTCTTGTCTGCATCTACTGAAACGAATTCTACAGTAGCAACAGTTGCTTCCAATGCATCATTGATAGATGTGTTGTTTTTAGAACGTTCACGAATTTCGATTTCTTGTCCTGGTTTAATTTGGCAACTAGGAATATCTACCTTTTTACCATCAACCAATACGTGTCCGTGGTTTACCAATTGGCGAGCTCCACGACGTGTACGGGCAAATCCCATACGGTATACTAGGTTGTCTAAACGACTTTCTAACATTACCAATAAGTTTTCACCGGCAGCCCCTTGGCGCTTGCTGGCTTTGTTATACGTAATTGCGAATTGTTTTTCGCTTAATTGATACGTATGACGAATTCTTTGTTTTTCTTGTAACTGAAGACCGTAGTTAGTTAATTTAGTTCGGCGTCCGTTACCGTGTTGACCTGGTGCATAGTTACGACGTGCAAGTTCTTTTTCGTTTTCTAAGATAGAGAAACCTAAACGACGAGACTTTTTCCAAGTACTTCCTGTGTTTCTTGACATAATTTTCCTCCTATTGTTTTTCAAAACAATAACAGTTACAAATCACAATACAAAGTGTTGTAAATGATACTTTCTACTATCAGCCTTAGTTACTCGTATCGCTCGAGGCTTACAACGCTGGATGCATCGCTTTGTATGCTGCTAATCGTTATGCCCGATAATCATACCAAATGGTGTATCCAAAATCAAGAAAAAGTGAATTCTTTGGTGCAAGACTAGCTATCTTTTGATATAATTACTTTGATTTTTTAAGGAGGTCTTTTCGTATGCAAGAAATTCAAGACTTTTTCTCTAAAGTTCTAGCATTTATTCAATCTCGTGTATCGACTGAGATTTTGATTTATATTTGTATTGCTATTTTAGTTTTAATTTTAATTTGGATTATCTCAAGAAGTTTACGTCGTAAAAAAGCACATAACCGATTTGAGGATTTACAAAATGATTTAAACGAAATTCACAATAATACATTGGACTTTAAATTTAACAAAGCTCAAGCATTTGCCAAAGCCAATGCAGACATTATGGAACGAGTTAAAGATTTAACTCCTAAATACGATGTATGTCGAAAAAGTGTGGATGAATGTGATGACATTTGCCAAAAAGCAAGCGATTTATTAGATCGTAACCGTGTTAAAAAAGCAATGCGTAGTATGGATGAGTTGGAAACAGCGATGGACGATACACAAGAACGCATTCGTATTGTTACTAAAGCGTTGGATCACATTTTGGAAAGAGAAACAGAGATTCGTGAATTCTCTAATGCATTAAAAGAACGATTCCGTAATGTAAAAACAGTTTATAAAGACAACCGTAATAGCTTCTATTCATCAACAGACTATTTTGATTCTCGTTTAGATGAAATTGAAGGAGACTTCACAAACTTTGAAGAATGGATGTATGCATCTGAATTCAACAAAGCAAAAGAAGAGGGAACTAAGATTTCTCAAACAATTGATGAAGTAAGTTCTAAAATTGCAGCGGCTCCTGGATTATATGAAAAAGCTAAATATTTAATTCCACAAGCGTTGGAAGAAGTGAAAGTAAATATTAATGATATTAAAGAAGAAAATGTTGACTTATCTTATTTGAATGTCGATCAACGTATTGAAAAAACACAAGAAGATATTGAATATGTTGTGAAATGTTTGGACGGCGGGAATTTAGAAACAGCCGAAGAAATGTTGGATTCTATTGGAGATGAAGTTTTAACGATTCAAGAAGAAATCACAGCAGAAAAAGATGCTTATGATGAAATCCATGAAGGATTGGAAATGAATTTAGCAACTGTTGGTCAAATCGATGAAGAATTGACAAACATTAAAGAATTGTATGCTAATACAAAAGATCGTTTTGGATTAGAAGACTGGACACATCGATTTGAATTGGCAGACGAGCAAATGACTAATTTACGTGAAGCGCGTGAATTAATTAAAAAAGAATTAGAACAAGACGAAATGCCAAGTGTGGATGTCATCCATTACTATCGTGAATTTGATAAAGATGTTACTGAATTCTCTACACAAATTAAAGAAATGAAAGAACGTGTAGAAGGAGCAAGCAGTGATGAAGCGCGTGCGAAAAAACAATTGGTTAAATTGCAATTGATTCTAAATGAAGTTCGTTTGAATGCTGCAACACGCAACTTGCCTAATATCTCTAATCAATTCTATGAAGATATTCGTCAAGGAGAAAACTTAATTCACCGTGTACAAGTTGTCTTGTCACATTCTCCGTTGGATGTTCAAACATTGAATGCAGACTTACAAGATGCGATTGATTTCGTTTACAAGTTATACAACAATGCCAACAACTTAATTGGAGTTGCTGTGATGGTTGAAAATGCGATTGTATTCGGAAATAGATTCCGTAGTTCGTATCCTTCCATGGACTCTGATTTAACACGTGCTGAATTATGTTTCCAAAATGGAGAATACACACGTGCCTTGAAGATTGCGATTCAAGCAATCGAAAATCTTCACCCAGGTATTTACGAAAAATTAGTTGCTCGTAAAGATCCTGCTGTAATGAACCAAGTATAGACTATGATATATTTTGATCACTCATCAACGACCTCTGTTCACCCAGAGGTCCTTGATGTTTATATGAAACTATTACAAAATACCTATGGCAATCCAGATGCGTTACATCAAGTGGGAAGAACAGCAGGCCAATTGATGGAAACCGCTCGACAAAAGATTGCCGCTTTATTGTGTGTGCAACCAGAAGAAATTATCTTCTGTGGTTCTGCTAGTGAAGCCAATACCTTGGCTATTGTTGGATATGCGATGGAAAATCGCAGTCGAGGACAACATGTTTTATTAAGTAATGTAGAACATCCAAGTGTGGCCAATTGTAAACAAGTATTGGAAGAATTAGGTTTTGAGGTAGAGTTATTACAAATTAATGAAGAAGGAAAAGTTACTTGTGAAGAATTAGAAGGAAAAATGCGAAAAGATACCATTCTAGTTTCTTGTATGCATGTGAATAATGAAGTAGGTTCTATTAATCCAATTGAACAATTAGCTTCTATTGTTCACCAACATCCAACTTGTGTATTCCATGTGGATTGTGTGCAAAGTTTTTCCAAAATTCCAATTGATTTCTCTAATTTAGATCTAGCTAGTATTTCCGCTCATAAGATTCATGGTCTTAAAGGAAGTGCTTTACTTGTTAAAAAGAAAAATGTTCGTTTAAAACCTATCATTCAAGGAGGGCAACAAGAACAAGGACTTCGTGGGGGAACCCAAAATGCGCCAGTCAATATTGCCCTAGCAAAAACGATTCGTTTAGCTTTGGATTCGATGAAGGATAAACAAAATAAAGTAACAAAGATTAATCAGTGGTTAAGAAATGAAATCTCTCAGATTGAGGGTTCCCATATTCATTCACCACAAGATGCCTTACCAAATATTCTAAATATTGGATTTGATGCGATTACCAGTGAAGTGCTGTTGAATGCATTAGATGCGAAAGGGATTTGTGTCTCTGCAAAAAGTACATGTTCATCGAAAGATAAGAATGAATCGGCTGTATTAATCGCGATGGGTAAAAGCCATCAAGATGCCACACATATGATTCGTTTATCATTTGATGATAAGAATACAATGGAAGAAGCAAAAACCTTCATTCATTCATTAAAGGAGATTTTGAAAGACTATGGACTATCATTATGATCATATATTGATACGTTATGGTGAATTGAGTTTAAAAGGAAAAAACCGTAATGTATTTATTAAACAATTATATCGAAATATTAAACAAGCATTGAGTGATTTTCCAACATTAGAAATTGATCGTCAGCACGATCGGATGATGATCTATTTAAATCAAGAAGATCCTCAACAAATTAGTGATATTTTAGCGAATGTTTTTGGAATTTCTTCTTTTTCCTTAGCGGCTAAAGTAGATAGTGATTTAGATGTAATCTGTGATGCATGTATGCAGATGTTGGATATTAGCCAACCAAAAACATTTAAAGTAGCGGCTCGAAGAAATGACAAAACATTTCCACATATTTCCGATTCAATCAATCGTGCAGTTGCTACAAAGATTTTGAAAAACTCTGACTGGAAAGTTGATGTAAGAAATCCGGATGTAAAAATTATAGTGGAAGTAAGAAAAGAAGCAACTTATATCATGACAGACCGTGTTCAAGGAGCGGGAGGATATCCAGTAGGTGTTGGTGGTAAAGCGATGGTTCTTCTTAGTGGAGGAATTGATAGCCCAGTAGCTGCTTATTTAATGATGAAACGAGGAGTGTCTATTGAATGTGTACACTTTGCGGCTCCTCCATATACAAGCCAACAAGCACAAGATAAAGTGATGACACTTGCTGAAAAGTTGGCAGGTTTCCAAGGAGAAATCAATGTGCATGTAGTGCCATTTACTACATTACAACTAGCTATTTATCAACATGCCAATGAAAGTTATGCGATTACTTTGATGCGTCGAATGATGATGCGAATTGCCACAGGTCTAGCACAAAAATACAACTGTCAAGCGATTGCCAGTGGGGAAAGTATTGGTCAGGTCGCAAGTCAAACACTAGAGAGTATGCAAGCTATTAATGCCGTTACGACTACACCAATGATTCGTCCAGTAGTTTGTATGGATAAAGTAGAAATTATTGACTTATCGAAAAAGATTGGAACATATGAAACCAGCATTCTTCCATTTGAAGATTGTTGTACAATTTTTGAACCAAAGAATCCTGTTACAAAACCACGTATTGATAAGTGCGAACAATATGAACAAAAATGGGACTGGGAAAAAATGGTTCAAGACTGTATTGACCAAGAAGAAACAGTTACACTTTCTATCAAGAAAAAAGAAGACGATTTATTCTAGGAGAATAATTTATGGATAACAAAAAAATAGTAATAACAAGTAATATAGCTGGTTTAATGAACGCGATACTAACCATTGTTAGTACAATCACTGCGGTTGTTTTTGCAGTATTAGCAGCAGCTTTTTCAGATATTGAATACATGGATTTAGAACAGATCGAAGGAATGTCTTTTGTTTTGGCATTGGTTTCTAAAGGAGTTGTACTTCTATTCTGGATTATGTTGGTTCTTACAATTGTATCTTTGGCATCAAATGCCTATATATATTTTAAGAATAAAGAAATAGATGAGCAAGAAAAGAAACTTACATTATTTTCTGGAATTGGAAGTGCGATAGCATTATTGATGGGATTATTAAGCATTCGTGGAATGCAAGCATTTCATGCCTTTGGACAATTGATGAATTCTTATGCGCAAGATCCTGAATATTTTGATTTTAACTTCTTTGATATTGATTTATTGGTATCCAATATTGAAACGTTGGAAGTTCCTTATTTGTTGATGCGCTTTGCGATTTTTGCCGTTGGTGTAATAACACTATTATTAATCCTTCAACGTTCTAAACAAAAAAAGAATGAACAATCTCAAAGTAAACCAACTTCATTACCTATAGAACAAGAAAAACCTGCTTTGCCTATAGAAGAAGAAATAGAGCAAGTAAAGAAAGAAAATGAATTACCTGAACTTCCGAAAATACCAGACAGCGAAGCATAAAAGTTTCGCTGTTTTTTTGTATAATAGAACTATGTTAAAATGTCCAATTTGTAATGAAGAATTAATTAGAGAAGAGAAACGAGTGGTTTGTAAAAACAATCATAGTTTTGATATGGCGAAACAAGGATATGTCAATTTATCGCGTAAGCAGAAAAAAGATCAAGGCGATAATGCGCAAATGGTGCAAGCACGCACCGATTTTTTATCGCAAGGATATTATGATTTCTTATTAGAAAAAATAAAAAGTATCGTTGCTGAACAAGCACCTTCTATTTATGTGGATATGGGTTGTGGACAAGGGTATTACACAAAACAATTGGCACAATACGCCAACCACTCTTTTGGAGTAGATGCCTCTAAAGCGGCCGTTTCTTATGCAGCAAGACAAGATAAGAAAACACAGTATATAGTAGGGAATTTATTCCATATTCCTTTAGAAGATAATAGTGTGGATTGTTTAAGTTCGATCTTTGTCCCTTTGGCTCAAGAGGAAGCCAGTCGCCTATTGCAAACAAATGGTTTGTGGATTACGGTAGAACCTGGGAAACGCCATTGTTGGCAACTAAAGGAACAACTATACGATGTTGTCAAAGAAAATCCAGTAAAAGAGAGAGATTGGGATGACTTTGAATTAGAGAATGAATATGTTCTTTCGCAAAAGAAACGAGTGGGAGATCTAATGGCATTATTAGATATGACACCCTATAAATATAAAAGTTCATAAGAAAAAAAAAAAGAATTAGA
>CADBTK010000149.1 GCA_902797585.1 Erysipelothrix rhusiopathiae | reverse complement strand
ATCTTAACAATAGGTGCCATGTGGTTTGCCTTAAAAGATAATTACCAGATTATTCTTGATTCCATCGCTAAAATGAATCCACTAGCTCTTATAGCGGTATTATTCTGGGGAGCATTATATACCGTTGTCTGGGGGCTGGCTTATTTTGTGTTGGGGAAAAAGTATGTAAAAGACTATTCGATTCGAAAAGGAATCGTAGTTGCCTTTGTAGGATCTTTCTTTGCAGGAATTACCCCAAGTAGTACAGGAGGACAATTTGGGCAAGCCTATATCTTGAAAAAACAAGGAATTCGTATGAGCGATTCCATTAGTTTATTGTGGGCCGATTTTATTGTGTATCAAACAACTATGATGATTTATGTTACCATCCTATTTTTATTGAAATATGCATATTATTCTGCACAATCTGGATGGATTCATTTAATCTTTTTGGGTTATTTAATTAATGCGGTGGTTATTATTGCGCTTTATACTATCGCTTTATTTCCAAAAGTATATATTCGTATCAGTAATTTCATTGCTCGTTTTTTATCCCGTTTTAAATTTATCAAAAACCCAGAAAAAATGATTGAGTCTTGGAATGTACAAGTAACTCAATTTACCAGTGAAGTAAAAGAATTATCCAAGGATAAACGTCGGATTTTATACTGTGCATTTATTAATTTTATTCGTTTAACATTGTTATATTCGCTACCATATGCGATTGCATTAGCATTACATATTCCATTAAAACCAGGGCAATTATTAGATGTGATAGCTTTAAGCTCATTTGTTTTAATGGCTAACAGTTTTATTCCGATTCCAGGAGCTAGTGGAGGAACGGAAATTGTCTTTGCGTTATTGTTCCAAGCTATGATGGGATCATTAACAGGTGCCGTTTTAGTATTATGGCGTTTTTCTAGTTATCACATTGTCGTGATTATTGGAGCTATTTTATTTACTGTAATTAAAAACCGATTTGAAAAAACAAATCGATTATTTGAGGAGGACGCAAAATGAGAATTGGATTATTTTCGGATGCCTATTTACCAGATGTCAATGGAGTTGTCTCCAGTATCGCAACATTAAAGGGTGCCTTAGAAGATTTAGGGCACACTGTTTTTGTGATATCCAATCATAAAGGGATGGATTGCAACTACGATCAACATCAACGGATTTTACGTCTTCCTGGAATTGAAATGAAGAAAATGTATGGCTACAAAATGAGTAGTCCGATTCAATTTGTAGGAGAAGAATATATTAAAGATATGAATTTAGACATTATCCACGTTCATACCGAAATTGGGATTGGGATGTTCGCTCGCCACATGTCTAAAAAATATAATATTCCATTAGTGTATACATATCACACTATGTATGAAGATTACATTCATTATGTCAATCCAAAAGGGTTTGAAACCATTGATAAACTAGGAAAGAAAGCCGTACGCTTTTTATCGAAAATTGCTGGTAACTCACCGATGGGAGTTATTGTGCCTAGTAATAAAACGAAAAAAGCATTACAGAGTTATGGAGTCAAAACGCCGATTTATATTGTTCCAACTGGAATTGATTTAACGGATTATGACCCGTCGAATGTAGAGCAAACAACCATTCAAGCCATTCGCCAAGAATGCGGGTTAACATCCGATGATTTAGTGATTGGATTTGTAGGGCGAATTGCGAAAGAAAAATGTATTGAAATGCCGATTGAGGCAATGACTAAGATAAATAATGAACGTCTTCACTTGGTGATAGTCGGTGGAGGAACCGACATGAAATTCTATCAAAATTTGGTCAGTGAATATGGACTAGAAGATCGTGTTCATTTTGTAGGTCGTGTAGAAAAAGAACAAGTGCCTCAATATTATGCGGCATTTGATGCATTTGTCTCTGCCAGTGTATCTGAAACACAAGGGATGACTTATTTGGAAGCTTTAGCTAGTGGCCTTGTTGTGTTTGGACGCAGAGATGAAGTATTGGATGAATTGATTGAAGAAGGAAAAACGGGATTCTATTTTGATGATGCCGATGAATTGGCTCAAAAAATGGATGCATTTTTCTCCCTTGACGTGCAAATGCGCCAACAAGGTCGTCAAGCTTGTATTGAAAAAACAAAGGCTTATAATCCTGAATTGTTTGGACAAAAAGTATTGGCTGTTTACCAACAAGCCATTGATGATTATTCTATGGCTTATGAGGTTAAACGCATTAGTGTATTAAAAAATGGATTTGTTCAATTGACTTTAAAACGGAAAAAGGACCCAGAAGCGATTAAGGTCAAAATTCCTGACGAAGAATTTTTTGATTTAAAAATCACAAGAGATACCATGTTGGATTCTTATACTGTATCTAACTATATTGAACTTCAAGACTTTTACGCAGCATTAGTGAAAGTAAAACGTCGTGTATTAAGTGCAGATTATACAAGTTATGAAATCTCTAAATATTGTCAAAGACGTCTGCATTTGACTTCCGACCAAGCCCAAGGAATTGTTCAAGCAATGATGGAATCCAATCTTATTAATGACCATCAATATGCTCTTCACAAATCCAGTGTTTGGCATGATATGGGACAAGGAAAAATTCAAATCGCGAATAAACTACGCAAGGCAGGAGTTCGTGAAGATTGGATTCAAGAAGGATTGAATCAATTGGATAATGAAACAGAATTAAATAATGCGACCAAAGTTGCGACTCGTTTAGTTAAGACAATTCGTTATCAATCTTCTCGTTTAATGCGACAAAGTTTGATTGATAAACTAGTGCGCAGAGGATTCTCGCTGGACATTGCTCGTCGAGTAGGAGAAAATATTGAATTAAGTACAAGTGATGATGATATTTTATTAGATGTAATTGAAAAAGCAAAGCGCTTATATGCCCACAAAGAAGGGCAAGAAAAGCTTCAGAAAATTCGCTTGTATTGTATGAGAAAAGGATTCACAACCAGTCAGGTTGATGAAGTATTGGAGCGTGAAAAATATGATTAAAGATATACAAGGAGAAGGAAAGGCTGTCATTACAGCTCTCATTTCTAAATGTGATAAAGGAAAAACTACAAAGAATATGCCTTACCTTTCTATGGTATTGGAAGATTCTAGCGGAAGTATTGATGCCAAATTTTGGAATGTGACAGAACAACAATTAAATGAGTTTAAAGCTGGAATGATTGTAGAGGCGAAAGGAGATGTCATTGTATATCGCAATGCCTATCAATTCCGAGTGCAATCGTTAGAAGAAAAACCAGATCAAGACATCAGTGAATATGTGCGTCATGCACCTATGAGCCAACAAGAAATGCGCAATCAAATCAACGATTGGTTAGAAGATATGAAAGACCAAGATTTGGTGAAAGTGGTAAAAAAGATCTTAGAGGAAAATGAAAAAGAATTCTATACTTATCCTGCAGCTACTCGTAATCATCACAATTTTGTAGGAGGACTTGCCTACCATTCTATTTGTATGGTTCGTTTGGCTTTATCTATCCATTTACTAT
>CADBTK010000148.1 GCA_902797585.1 Erysipelothrix rhusiopathiae | reverse complement strand
TATTATGTCGCATTACTTCGCCTAGTGGTGGATACATTGGATATAACGGAAAAGTAACGAGTATGTTAGAAGTAGGGACTGGTTTTCATCCCGAATTAACAGGTCGAGAAAATATTTATATGAATGGTGCCATTTTGGGGATGAGTCGAAAAGAAGTTTCCGAACGATTTGATCAAATCGTAGAATTCTCTGAAATTGGCGAATTTATTGATACACCTGTAAAACGTTATTCCTCCGGGATGTATGTACGTTTAGCTTTCTCTGTAGCGGCGCACTTAAACTCAGATATAGTTATCATGGATGAAGTGTTAGCAGTAGGAGATGTAGGATTTCAAGAAAAATGTATTCAGAGAATGCGTGAAATCGCCGAAGATGAAAACCGGACTATTTTATATGTTAGCCATAATATGGCCACGGTCCATGCTTTATGTGATCGTTGTTTTGTTATGAAAGAAGGAAAAATTGTCTTTGAAGGGGATAGTCATGAAGCGGAACAATATTATCGCAAGACGACTACCTCTGCAATCCGTACCTATAATGAATCGAAAGGTGTTACCCAAAAACAACCAATTCGAATGTTAAATGCGCAACATGTTGAAGGGCATGATATTAATAAAGAAGAAAGTTTGAAAGTACGTTTGGAATGGAAATATGAACAAGATTTAGAGAATGTCAATCTTCGAATTATTTTCCGTAACCAAAAAGGGCCTTTCGCTACTAAATTATTTATGAATTTAGGACCAGGTAAAAAAGGAGAAGTGCGAGAAGAAATCTTTAAGGTGGATATCTCTTCTTTTCAAAATGGAAGTTATGGAACACGCTATGTTTTCTTTAATGTAGATAGTGTGGGGAATTCAATTCGAGCAGAAAATGTTTGGGGAATCTCTTTTGACTTTAATCGAGCAGATAAAGATAAAGATGTGAAATGGGACCCAATGTGGTGGGGTGCCATTCGACTTAAATAAAGAAAGAGCAGGATTCTATGCAAATTATTTTATTATCGGGAGGTTCTGGACAGCGATTATGGCCTTTGTCCAATGAGATACGTTCAAAACAATTTATTCAATGTTTACAAGATGACCAAGGAAACTTAGAATCCATGGTGCAAAGAACATTGCGTCAAATTCGAAAAGTGGATTCAAATATTAATATATCGGTCGTTACGCAAGATGTACAAGTAAATCAACTTTCTGAACAATGTCCTAATGATGTAGATATCATCGTTGAGCCTACGCGAAAAGGAACATATCCAGCTATTATTTCTGCATGTCTTTATTTGCGAGATATAAAGAAGGTAGATCCAAAAGAAACAATTCTTGTTTGTCCGATTGATCCTTATGTAGAATATTCTTATTATCAATCGATTTTGGATTTATCGAACCATGTAGAACAAGGGATTACATTATTAGGAATTGATCCGACCTATCCAAGTGAAAAATATGGATATATACTTCCGACATCTAAAGAGAAAGTATCTTCTGTCTCTTGTTTTAAAGAAAAACCAGATAAAGAACAAGCGCAAGAATATATTGACCAAGGTGGATTATGGAATGCAGGAGTCTTTGCATTTCCTTTGGAATATGTTTTAAAAAATGAAGAAAAGACATATGCATCCTATATCCAAAATTACCATCAATTGGAATCGAATTCTTTTGATGTTGCGGTAATAGAAAAAGAGAAAAATTTAAAAGTTGTTCGTTATCATGGGATGTGGAAAGATATTGGAACTTGGAATACCTTTACCGAGGCATTGGCTTCTAAAGCTGTTGGAGAAGTGTATATGGATGATACGTGTGAAAATACACATGTTATCAATCAATTGGATATTCCTGTTATTGCGATGGGATTAAAAAATTGTGTTATCGCAATGAGTCGACAAGGTGTTCTAGTTTCGGATAAAGAACAATCTTCTTATATTAAGCCCTATGTGGATAAGGTGCAGATGCCAATTATGTTTGCACAAAAGTCTTGGGGAAATTATGAAGTGATTGATATTTCAGAAAATAGCTTAACGGTAAAAGTGACGTTACACCCAGGACATAAAATGAATTACCATTGTCATCAATATCGAGATGAAACATGGACGGTCATTGAAGGGAAAGGGCTTGTAACAATAGGAGATGAAGTAAAGGAAGTTATGGCAGGAGATAGTATTGATTGTCCAAGAGGTATTTATCACACTGTACAAGCAATTACTGATTTAAAAATGATAGAAGTTCAAATTGGGAAAGATATTTCTATTGAAGATAAAATCATAAAAAAATAGGGATTGTGAATAATGGTTCACAATCCCATTTTATTATTCAGCTGAGAAATCAGATTTTGCAGCTCCACATAGTGGACAAGTAAAATCTTCAGGAAGGTCTTCGAATTTAGTTCCAGGAGCAATTCCGTTATCTGGATCTCCTACAGCTTCATCGTATACCCAACCGCATACATCACATTTATATTTCATTTTCTTCTCCTCCATTTCTATTTGTATTGTAAAGGATTTATTTTGAAATCAAAAGAGGAATGCCCACAATAATAGAAACTTGTATCTGCGCATAAGGAAAGTGATATAATATGCGTGATAGATTTTCGGAGGATTAGATATGAAAATTGTAATCGTAGGTGGAGGAAAAGTCGGGTTTGCGATTGCCAAGGAATTGGAGAAAGAAAACCACGAAATTACGGTTGTTGATAACCGTCCTCACGTTGTTTCAAATATTACAAATTTATTGGACGTTGTGTGTGTTGAAGGAAATGGGGCGGATTTAGATACTTTGAAAGAAGCGGGTGTAGAAGGAGCCGATATTTTGATTGCTGCTACAGCCAGCGACGAAGTAAATATCATTTCTTGTCTATTAGCTAAAAAATTAGGGGTTGATAATACAATTGCTCGTATTCGTAACCCAGAATACAACAATTCAACCGCCTTATTGAAAGATGATTTAGGTTTGAGCTTAACTGTTAACCCAGAGCGCTTAACCGCAAGAGAAATTGTTCGTTCTATTCGTTATTCGAACCAAATCAAAGTTTCGACACTAGCGAAAGGTCGAATTGAATTGGCTGAATTTGTAGTGGATGCAGATAATCCTATGGTTAATAAAACAGTTCGTCAAATCAGTCAGCACTATCGTTCGGATGTTTTGTTGTGTTTGATTCAAAGAGGCGATGAAGTGATTGTGCCAGATGGAGTTACTATGGTTCAACAAGGAGATCGCTTATCTGTGATTGGTCGAACTCAAGATGTAGAAAACTTTATGATTGATACAGGTATTAGCGAGTATGCCAATTTTGATGAAATCATGATTGTTGGTGGTGGACGCATTACTTACTATCTAACACATTTAATGGATCGATTGGGAGTACGCGTCAAAATCATTGAAAAGAATGAGGCAAAGAGTCGTAATCTAGCAATGACATTTCCGAATGCGACAATCATTCATGGAGATGGAACCGATCATGAATTCTTAAGTAGTGAAAACTTGAAAAATATGGATGCTTTTATTGCATTAACGGATATGGATGAAGAAAATGTTATTTCTTCAATTTTTGCCGATACCCAAGGTGTTAAACATATCATTCCAAAAGTTAACCGATTCTCAATGGATTTCCTTTATGACAAGTTTGGAATTTCAAAAGCTATTGCTCCAAAACAAATTGCTGCAAATTTGATTGTGCAATATGTACGTGCTATGCAAAATGCGGTTGGTTCTAATGTAGAATCAATGGTATGTATCAATGAAAAAGGGGTAGAAGCATTAGAATTTAGAGTGCGTGAAAATTGTTCTTTTATTGGAAAACCATTAAAAGATTTAACGTTTAAAAAAGGAATCTTAATTGGATATATCTTTAGAGGTCGTAATCCACAAATTGCGACTGGAGATAGCAAACTTCAAGTAGGGGATACTGTTGTTGTGGTAAGTTCGATACCAATGTTGAGGGATATTAACGATGTCTTGGCTTAGAAGAGAATTAAAGAAGCTAAATTGGCTAGTCATTGGAAATGTCATTGGGAATATTTTATTAGCAATTGCTGGTTTAATGATATTACCTGTAGTGACTGGACTTATTTATCATGAAATGAGTATGGTGGCTTTCTTCTTAATTACGATAGGGATTTCTTTGATCTTAGGATTTCCTTTATCACGTATTAAGGTGGAGCACTCCATGTATTTTGCGCGAGATGGTTTAATTGCGGTTGGTTTAGCATGGATTGTCATCTCAGTGTTTGGAGCATTGCCATTTTATTTATCAGGAACTATTCCAAGTTTTGTAGATGCCTTATTTGAAACGATATCTGGATTTACTACAACAGGAAGTAGTATTTTACGAGAAATTGAGAGTTTGCCAAAGTGTATGTTGATATGGCGTTCATTTACCCACTGGGTTGGAGGAATGGGAATTCTAGTCTTTGTGCTTGCCATTCTACCGAAAGCCAATGAACGTTCTATGCATATCTTACGAGCTGAATCACCTGGACCAGTTATTGGAAAATTGGTGCCTCGAATTCGTAAGTCATCTTTCATCTTATATTCGATTTATATGGCACTGACCATAACGGAAATTATTCTATTATTGGTAGGTGGTATGCCGCTATTTGATTCTTTATGTAACTCGTTTGGAACAGCGGGAACTGGAGGATTTGGAATTCTGAATGCAGGAATTGGTGGCTACAATAACACTTACTATGAAATGGTTATTTCTGTATTCATGTTGTTGTTTGGAATTAACTTTAACTTCTACTTTTTCTTACTTATTCGAGAATGGAAATCTGCATTTAAAATGGAAGAAGTAAGAGTATATTTAGGAATTGTATTGACTTGTGTGATCTTAATTGGAATTAATATTTTGCCACTAGTGGGTTATGACGGATTTCAAGCGTTCCGTTTTTCATTATTCCAAGTCGCAAGTATTATTACTACAACTGGATATGCATCGACTGACTTTAACTTATGGCCAACATTTTCTAAAATTATCATTTTATTATTGATGGTATTAGGAGCCTGTGCTGGAAGTACCGGTGGTGGAATCAAAGTAAGTCGTTTTATGATTATTGTTAAAAAAGTTCGTGTGGATTTACAACGGATGATTCACCCAAATAAAGTACAATTGGTGACTTTTGAAGGGAAAGAAGTTCCTAAAGAAGTAGTGGATCAAATTATGAGTTATTTTGGAATCTTTATGTTGATTCTAGGAACACTACTATTGATTGTATCGTTGGATGGATTTGATTTTGAAACAACAGTGTCTGCTTGTTTTGCATGTATTGGAAATATCGGGCCTGGGTTTGGAATCTGTGGACCGCTAGGAAACTTTGCGGATTTCTCTGTTTTATCAAAATTGGTCTTATCGGCGGCTATGTTGATTGGACGTTTGGAAATTTATCCAATTATGGTTTTCTTAACACCATTCTTGGGAAGAGGAAAAATCCATAAACGTTCCATCGATGATGCACTAAAAATGGAAGATTAAGGATCTGGTTTACCAGATTCTTTTTTTCTGTCATATACGCATTATTTATGTAACAAATAGAATAAAAATAGGGTAAGTTGCATAAAAGTTGCATAAAAGGATTGTTTTTGAGAAATAAGTTCGTATAATAAGGCTACAGGGGAGGAAATATGGAACGAGCTTGTTTATGTATTGATTTAAAATCTTTCTTTGCATCGGTTGAATGTGTAGAGCGCGGGCTAGACCCATTTAAAGTTAATTTAGTGGTTGCTGACCCTAGCCGAGGACAAGGAGCTATTACACTGGCCATCAGTCCTAAAATGAAAACGCTTGGTGTGAAAAATAGATGTCGTATTTTTGAGATACCTAAAAATATTCAATATATTACAGCTGTGCCGAGGATGCGTTATTACATGGAATATGCAGCTCGTATTTATAAAATCTTTTTAAAATACATTGCTAAAGAAGATATTCATGTTTATTCCATTGATGAATCTTTTCTAGAAGTGGGTTCATATCTCAAATTGTATAATATGACATTAAAAGAATTGGCTCGTACTATTATGAATGATATTTATCAAACAACAGGAATTACTGCAACGGCAGGAATGGGACCTAATTTATATTTAGCTAAAGTGGCATTGGATATTCTTTCAAAAAAATCCAAAGATGGAATGGGATATTTAGATGAGGATCTTTATAAACAATGGATGTGGCCACATCGACCTATCACTGACTTTTGGCAAGTAGGGAATGGAACGGCTCGGCGGCTAGAAAAATATGGTATTTATGACATGGGTGGCGTTGCAAGATGTTTACCAGATGTATTGCAAAAAGAATTTGGGGTGAATGGTTTATATCTTTATGATCATGCGTGGGGAAAAGAACCTACTTTAGTATCAGAAATTAAACAATATAAACCAAAAGCTCATTCTGTATCTAATTCTCAGATTTTATTTGAAGATTATAATAGTGAAGATGCTTTATTGGTATTAAAGGAAATGGTGGATACTAATGTTTATCGCTTGATTGCCAATCACTTAGTAACGGATCGTATTGGATTATATATAGGATATTCAAAGAATGTATCTAAGCCAACATCAGTGATGACTAAAATTACGAATCGAACAAATTCTTGCCATATTTTAATGGATGAATTCATCCGTTTGTATAAAAGAAGCGTAAAACATCATTTACCTATTCGGCAAATTGCGATTTCCTTTCAGAATGTAAAAGATGAAATTTATGAAAGCTATGACCTATTTACAGATATAGAGAAAATAGAAGAGGAAAAAAAGATACAAAATACTTTGTTGCAGATTAAGGAAAAGTATGGAAAAAACGCTGTATTAAAAGGCATGAACGTACAAGAAAAAGCAACTGCTATAAAAAGGAATAAATTAATAGGAGGTCACAATGCCCAATAAACACGCTCCTAGAGCGCAATTGTTTCAACCTTTTGATTCATTAAAAGGATTGCATGATATGTTGCGCCAACAAGAAGAAATAAAGGTGAATCGACGAATTTTATCTGAAGATGATTTAGAAGAATTAAATCGAAAGATACATGCGATTCAAAAAGGGGATATAATTCGAGTGATTTATTATAATGGTCAAGATTATATTCAAAAGGAAGGGAAAATATCTAAAATAAATTTAGATATGCATTTACTTCAAGTGGTTCAAACAAAAATTCCTCTTTCTCATATAGTGGATATTGAATTGATAGAATCATGAAAAATAAAGAAGCTAGTGATAAAATAAAAACAGACAGGAGGATGGCAGTATGTTAAAAAATCCAGAACTTGTAAAAGAAGATTTGATTCAGTGGATTCGTACATATTTTGAACAAAATGGACCTACATGTACCGCTGTTATTGGTATCTCTGGAGGAAAAGATTCTAGTATTGCGGCAGCTTTGTGTGTAGAAGCATTAGGAAAAGACCGTGTATTAGGGGTATTGATGCCAAATGGAATTCAACCAGATATTCAAGATTCTTATACATTGGTAAAGGCATTGGATATGCCATATGTAGAAATTAATATAGAAGATTCATTTAATGGTTTATTGAATCAATTAAAAGGAAATAAGGAATTGAAAGAAATCACACAAAGTGAAACACCAGCCAAAGAAGCGATTATTAATTTAGCTCCTCGTATTCGGATGGCGACTTTATATGCGATTGGTCAAATGTTGCCTAAAGGAGGGCGAGTTGTTAATACATGCAATATGAGTGAAGACTACGTTGGTTATTCAACGAAATATGGAGATGCAGCTGGAGACTTCAGTCCACTTTCTGAATTGTTAGTAGAGGAAGTTTTACAAATCGGACAATGTTTGAATTTACCTGATGAATTGACATTTAAAGTACCTTCTGATGGATTAAGTGGTATGAGTGATGAAGATAAATTAGGATTTACTTATCAAGAGTTAGGTGAATATATTAAAACGGGTGAATGTGAAAATCAAGAATCAAAAGAAAAGATTGATCGACTACATCGAATCAACCTTCATAAACTTCGCTTAATGCCAAAGTATTATCCACCAAAAGACCAAGCACAACGTACATTATCTAATGATGACTAGGACACAACGATGTGTCCTTTTTGTATATTAAAAAAGACCCGTTAGGGTCTTGATTTTTCAGATGGCGCCTCCAACAAGACTCGAACTTGTGACCTGCCGGTTAACAGCCGGACGCTCTACCAACTGAGCTATGGAGGCATGCGTTTGAACGCTCATTTATATTATCATACAGAAATATCCTTGACAAGTACTTTTATCAATTTTCTAATATGTTAGAATATTTTCATGATACGAGCAATCATTATGGATATGGATGGGACGTTATTAGACTCTAATAGTAAAATCCCTTTAGAAACAAAAAAAGCACTGATTCATCTTCAACAAAAAGGAATTAAGGTAGTTTTAGCAAGTGGTCGAAGTGTATCTCGTTTAGAGGATATCATTCAAGAGCTAAAATTAAGACAATATGGTGGATTTTGTGTTGAAATTAATGGAATGGCTTTTTATGATGCTGGAACAAACCGAAGAGTGGTTTTACAACGTATGGATACAAAAGATGCCAAGGAACTCTTTCAAGCATGTATGGACTTAGATGGGGAAGTGATGGCTTTTTATGACGATGGTCTATTTGATTATCATTCTTCACGTTTGCATGATGTGAAAGAAAAACTACGCAAAGAATGGAAGGTTGATGAAGACTATCCTTGGACAGGTGGGCCATGGGATTGGTTAATGGATTTAAGAATAGGTTATCCGCATATTACATATATTGATGAAGTAGATCAAATAGATCATGTTGTCAATAAAGTACAAATAATGGAAGACCCAGAACGAATGGAAGAGATATATTCGATTCTTCAACAAGAGTTTGGAGATCGTTTTGAGTTATATCGAACATGTCCTCGGTTAATTGAAATCATGCCTAAAGGTGTTTGTAAGGGTGTTGGTTTAGAAAAATTGATGAATCAACAAGGATGGACAAAGGAAGAAATAGTGGTTTTTGGAGATGGAGAAAATGATCTTAGTATGTTTCCATATTCAAACTATAGTGTCGCAATGGGACAGTCAGAAGACTTTGTTAAAAAGAAAGCAGACATCGTTACTTTAACCAATGATCAACAAGGAGTTTTGCATATCTTGAAACAACTATTTCCTAATGAATTATAAAAAAGAAAGATGCGTGTAATGATTCTTATCACGCATCTTTTGTGTTTTATAACCAACTAAATAGATTAAACAATCCTTTTTTTGATTGTGCTTTCCCAGTATATTGTTGCTGGTTATAGTACTGTTGTTGATTGTTGTAATACTGCTGTTGCTGTTGCTGCTGTTGTTGTTGATATTGCTGTTGTTGGTCGTAATATTGTTGTTGCTGCTGTTGTTGTTGATCATAGTACTGCTGTTGTTGCTGTTGTTGATCGTAGTATTGTTGCTCTTGTTGCGATGTGTCTTCTTGTGCATAGTCACATCGTTGGTAAGTGGCATTCCATGTACCACCATCTGCAGTACAAGCAGCTTCTTTTTCGTTGGTAGTATCTTCTTCCTCTTCTTTTTCTGGAACAATACATGTTTGAGAATCAGATTTCCATGTACCACCAATTGCTTGACAATATGCTTTTTGACTTGGGTCATCATCTACTGTTGTAGTAGTATCCCCACTATTCACAAATTCAGTTTTAATATATCCACCATTGTATTTGGATACTCCGGCTGTTGGTTCTATTTCAGAATATGTTCCATATTGTTGACAGAAATCTAACATATGGTGAGAAATACTAAAGGCTTGTGTATAAGCGGAAACACCACCAATAGGAATGTAATATCCTTGTTGTTGATATTGTGTGGTATATCCAGACCAACATGCGATGGTATATTGGCTTGTATAACCAATGGACCATTCATCCTTAATCGCACCGGCAGGAATTCCATATTGCAATCCATCGCTACCCCAGTCACTGGTTCCTGATTTTCCATATACAGGATAATCAGATGCTAGGTAGTTGTTGAAGTTTTGGTATCCACCGTGAACTACTTTATAAAGTAGATAAGACATCATGAAGGCAGCGTCTTCACTAATTACATCTACAGTTTCTGGGTTGGTGTTGAATTCTTTTTTATCTGTTCGACGAATGGCATTGCGTACAAAGTGCGCATCCACACGTTTTCCTTTATTGGCAAAGATTGAATAAGCGTTTGCTTGTTGAACTGGACTAGCAAACATATCTGATCCACCAATTGAATATTGTTCGTTAAAGTTGGCTGCAACTTCTTCGTCATAACCAAGTTTACGACAGAAATCAATCCAGTAGTTATATCCTTTGGCATCAATCAAGTCTAACATTGCAGCGGCTGCTGTAGTGTTTTTTGAAACCCCTAAGGCATACGCTAAACTCATACGTCCATTGTATTTTCCATCCGAGTTGTTCAAGTAAGTTCCGCTACGCCAGTAATCTTTCTTCGCATCATTTACTTGGTGTTCTGTCGACCATCCTAAGATATCGAATGTTGAACAATAAGCTAACAATGGTTTCATGGAAGATCCCGGCTGACGTGCAAAGGTTGCATTGTCGTGTTTTACAGAATCTGTATGGTAGGTTCTTCCTGGACCAATCGCAATTACTTCACCGTTGGTGTTATCTACAATCGCAAATCCAACATCGAAGGCTTCGTTAGGGAAGTTGATAATTTCTCCCTTACAAATTAAGTCTGCTTCTTTTTGGACATCCGTATTTAATGCAGTGTAAATATCCATTGGAACAACACCAGGGTCTTGTCCGGTTAATCGTAGTGTTTCATTAATGACTTCATCGATATAAGCTTGGTTCGGATCTTCTGTAGCAATGACATCGGTATTGTGAACCAATCGATAACTTAGTTTTGAATTAGTAGCTAAGTTGTATTCGTCATCTGTAATATAACCGTGTTGTTGCATTAACTGTAATGTTAAGTTTCTTCGTTGAACGGCAGCTTCTAAGTGATCTACATCTGGGTCGGTCAAGTTTGCTAATGGGTTATAGTGACCAGGTGCGTTAACACTACCGGCTAAGAATGCAGCTTCTTCTAATGTTACATCTTGGATGTTTTTATCGAAGTAATATTGAGCGGCTTTTTGGATACCACGAGTACTATTTCCAGAACCGAACCAAATTCGATTGACATAGTATGTGAAGATATCTTCTTTGCTCAAGTTTTGTTCAGCAATTAAAGATAAATAAACCTCTTGAATCTTTAATTTTAATTGATCAATTTTAGAGATTTTTCCTTCTTCTTCCAATAACTTTTGTTCTTGGTTTTTAGTGAAGGCATTATCGATCATCTGCATTGTTAAGGTTGATCCCCCTTGGGCAAATCCTCCTGAACGCAAATCGGCAATCCCTGCAGCAATAAAACGTGGTAAGTCAAATCCATTGTGATCAAAGTAACGAGAGTCCTCAATAGATAAGAAAGCATCGATGACAGATTGTGGAATTTGATCATATGTAATATCATCACGGATTTCTGCTCCGAATTCATAAATCATTTTTCCATTGTTGTCATAAATTCTTGAACTTGCCATCGCAGCTAAACCATCTTGACTAAAACGCATTCCTTCTGGATCGTTGATGACATTGACGAGGATGAAGAATACAGAGATACATCCTACTAAGAACAATGTCAAAATGGAAATAGCTAGTTTATTCCAAAAATCTAATCGTCTTTTTTTCTTTTTTGGTGGTTGTGTTTTGGTGGTTTTTTTTGTCGTCTTATTTGTGGCCATAGACATCCCCCTTTTCAAAGTACACTTGATCCACGACACTTAGATAAGAAAGTCTTGGGCGATATCCTTCTTGGATTAAGTGCCCGTTTTCTTTAAACCATGTATAAGGTATGGATCGTTTTTCCGATGTTTCCATGTGTTGAATTAATACAGGTGCATCTACTAAGTAAGTTTCGTTATAGTAGGTGAAACGGATAATAAAGAATCCGATTCCTTTATGCAACTGCACTTTCTTTAAATGGTCAATTTGGTGAGCATGAATCATAAACATAGGGAAACTTGTTTTATTCTTAGTTTCCTTGGCTTCAAAGTCGATATATTGACCTCGGTAGATACCGTTATAGTCAGTTGTTGAAGGCGTACGATAATACGCTTCATCGATTCGCGCTTTATTTCGCGCAGGATAGTCAACATGAACAACTTGAATTGGTGTAGGTTTTTTATAAATCAATGCCTTATCGATGGTTCGATAGTAGGTATTTGATTCGTTCACGTCATTTTCTAAACGTGTTCCACGACCTCCATATGTTCCTTTTGATTCCGTATTTCCAACATTTCTTTTAAGTGTTGGATAATTAATCGTACTCATCAACATATTATATCCAAATTTATGCTAACATTCAATTTTTAGAAAGATTTTTATCCTTATATATATAACTGCACATTTTACTAGATAAAAACGAGTAAGAAAATAGGTGAAAAAACAAGGGAATTCTTCTTGGGAAAGGGCAAATATTACGCTTGATTTTTAGGCTTAAAAAAAGCATAATTATTATTAGTATTGGAGGATATCATATGGCAAAAGATATGAACTTAACTGCAGAACAAATTTACTCAAAAGAGTTTCATGTAGATTTGAAAGGATATGCACCAACAGAAGTTGATGAATTCTTGGATCAAGTGATTGAAGATTATCAAAAATACGATGAAAAAATCGAAGAAATGGGACAAGCAATCAACCGCTTTGAAGCAAAAGTGAAAGAATTGAACCAACAAATCATCGTATTAACTAGCGATAAACGTCAATTAGAAGAAAAAATGTCTTCTGGATATACACATGCCAACAATAGTGACCAAGTAGACTTGTTGCAACGAGTGGCTCGTTTGGAGGCAGCTGTTTTCAAAGACGAAGAACCACAACCAATGGAAGTTGAATAATCAATCTTGAATAACGCAGTCGCTGACAATTTGTTAGAGGAAAGTCCATGCTCGCACAATCTGTGATGATTGTAGTGTTTGTGCCAGGCGAACAAATAAGCCTGGGCAGCGTAAGCTGACGGCAACCAACTCCCTAAGGGCAACTATGGGCCAAGGTTTGAAAGTGCCACAGAGACGAGCTTTATAGGAAACT
>CADBTK010000147.1 GCA_902797585.1 Erysipelothrix rhusiopathiae | reverse complement strand
CTTCTTTTTTTAAAAAGTCTTGATAAGCCAATTGGATTCCTTGTTCTAGACTTGTTTTTGGTGTCCATCCAAGGTTGTTTGCTTTGGAGGAATCCAATAATTTTTTAGGCGTTCCATTTGGTTTGGAAGGATCCCATAGAATTTTTCCTTTGTATCCGATAATATCAGCGATCAAATGCGCTAAGTCATAAATGCTTAAATCACTTCCGTATCCGGCATTTACAGTTTCTGGATCGGAATAGTTGTCCATTAATAGAACGCATAATTCAGCTAAATCATCAACGTAAAGGAATTCTCGTAAGGCGCTTCCATCACCCCAACAAGTGACACTTTCAGCATTTTGTTCTTTTGCTTCATGAAAGCGACGAATCATAGCTGGTAGTACATGAGAGCGAACTTTATCATAGTTATCATTAGGTCCGTATAAGTTGGAAGGCATCACGGATATATAAGGAGCGATTCCTTCTTTATTGTAGTATTCACATAATTTTAGTCCTGATATCTTGGCAATGGCATATCCCTCATTCGTTTCTTCTAATGCAGAAGTTAAGAGGGCATTTTCTTTGATTGGTTGAGCGGCCATGCGAGGGTAAATACAACTAGAACCTAAATATTCAAGTTTTTTACATCCATTTTTTTGTGCTGCATGAATCACATTCATTTCAATCATCATATTGTCGTATAAGAAATCAGCCAAAGCAGAACGGTTGGCTTCAATTCCACCGACTTTAGCGGCTGCTAAAAACACATAGTCTGGTTTTTCTTTTTCAAAGAATTCATTCACTTCTGCCTGATTGATTAAATCAAGTTCTTTGTGTGTGCGGGTAATGATATTTGTATAGCCTTGTTTTTGAAGCTGGCGAACAATAGCGGAACCAACCATTCCACGATGGCCAGCCACGTAAATCTTTGCGTCTTTTTCCATAGTGATTATCCTTTATATACCTTTTCTATTTCTGCAATTTTCTTATCGTGTTGGGCCATGATGCGAATTAACTCTTCATATGGTGTTGATTGAGGATTCCATTTTAAGATGGTTTTTTCTTTTTTAGTATCTCCTAATAAGTTATCAACATCGGTTGGGCGGTAGAATTTAGGGTTTACACAAACAAGCATTTTTCCTGTTTCAGAATCATATCCTTTTTCATCGATCCCTTGGCCTTGCCATCGGATAGTGATTCCATTGTGTGCAAAAGCTTTTTCTGTGAAATCACGAACCGTGTGTTGAACTCCGGTAGCAACTACATAATCATCTGGTTTATCTGCCTGCAACATTAGCCACATACATTCGACATAATCTTTGGCATATCCCCAGTCACGTAAACTATCCATATTTCCTAGTTCTAAATGATCTTGTAAACCTTGTGCAATACGTGCTGCAGCAAGAGTAATTTTACGTGTAACAAAGTCAGGAGAACGACGTTCCGATTCATGGTTGAAAAGAATTCCATTTACCGCAAACATATCATAGGCTTCACGATATTCTTTAATCATCCAATACCCATACATTTTCGCAATCGCATAAGGACTATAAGGATGAAAAGGGGTTGTTTCCTTTTGAGGGACCTCTTCAACTTTTCCAAATAATTCGGATGTACTTGCTTGATAGATTCTTGTCTTCTTTGTTAATCCTAATAAGCGGACAGCTTCTAATACACGAAGAACACCAATACCGGTAACATCTGAAGTGTATTCAGGGGCATCAAAACTAACTTGTACATGACTTTGTGCTCCTAAATTGTATATTTCATCTGGTTGTGTTTCTTGAATAATCCGTGTAATAGATAAAGAATCGGATAAATCTCCATAATGTAAATGGATTTTATCTTCAATATGTTTAATGTGTTCCATGTTATCTGTGGAATTTCTTCTTCGAGTACCATGAACCTCATATCCTTTGTTTAATAAGAATTCGGCCAAGAACGAACCATCTTGTCCATTGATTCCTGTAATCAGCGCTACTTTAGACATAATCAATTAATCCTCCATACGATTAAAATTATACTAAATGAGAAGAATAAACTAAATATGGATACATGAAAATTATTTTCATTGTAAAATGAAAATAATGTAAATAAAGATTGACAATAACACAAAACATGATACAGTGTATACATATATTAAATCGCTGACTAGGAGAGTATTCTTATGGACAGTCTATAGCGAGGAAACGTAGAGTGGAAGGTTTCCAGACATAGAAGTAAGAAGAAACGCACCTATGAGAGTCTTGATGAAATTAGTAGTCAAGAACGTTTCACCCACGTTACGGAGAAGAGGCCTTGTTAGAGGCAACTAAAGTGGTACCGCGTATACAAAGCGTCTTTGGATTATTTTTCAAAGGCGCTTTTTTTCTAGATGTGATTAGAATGGAGGATCTATTATGGAAAAGAAAGAAGTAAAAAAAGTTGTATTAGCGTATTCTGGTGGATTGGATACATCCATCATGATTCAATGGTTGAAGGAAAACTACAACAACCCTGAAATCATTGCGGTATCTGGAGATGTTGGGCAAGCCGATGAATTAGAAGGTTTGGAAGAAAAAGCACTTCGTACAGGAGCAAGTAAATTCTATGCCTTGGATTTAAAAGATGAATTCATTGATGATGTTGTATTCCCATCTTTAAAAGCGCATGCTAAATACGAAGACGTATATTTATTAGGAACAGCACTAGCGCGTCCAATTATTGCCAAAGGATTAGTCGACATTGCGAAAAAAGAAGGAGCCGATGCGATTTGTCACGGATGTACTGGAAAAGGAAATGACCAAGTTCGTTTTGAATTAGGAATTATGGCTTTTGCTCCAGAGATGACTATCATTGCCCCATGGCGTGAATGGGAATTAAAATCTAGAGAAGAAGAAATCGAATATGCG
>CADBTK010000146.1 GCA_902797585.1 Erysipelothrix rhusiopathiae | reverse complement strand
TTTCTTTTTTGGCTTAAGTTATTATTGCCCCAAATGGTTTGTTCACAAATTGTTTCCATCACTAAAGGTTTCATTGGATTTCTCCTTTTCGAATTCTTCTAAGATTGCCAGTGCGTT
Source organism: Erysipelothrix rhusiopathiae (assembly GCA_902797585.1). Taxonomy (GTDB): domain Bacteria; phylum Bacillota_I; class Bacilli_A; order Erysipelotrichales; family Erysipelotrichaceae; genus RUG14284. The sequence continues at coordinate 5,018 of CADBTK010000146.1, read as the reverse complement.
ACTTGTTCCAAGTCGACTGGCACCTGCTTTTAAAAATGCTTTTGCATCTTGCCAAGAGCGTATACCTCCTGCTGCTTTTACTTTTACCTTTCCTTGAACTGTCTCACTCATAAGTTGGACATCTTGTATCGTTGCTCCACCTGTTCCAAAACCAGTGCTTGTTTTGATATAATCAATTCCAACTTCTTTGGCAATGATAGCCATTTGTTTAATTTCTTCTTTTTCTAAATAACAATTTTCGAAGATTACTTTTATGGGGATATTGTTGTTATGGCATAGACTAGTTAATTGTGTCATTTCTTCTTTTATATATTGCCAATCGTGCATTTTAACTCGTCCAATATTGCAGACATAATCAATTTCATCTGCTCCATCCTCGATGGCATTTTTACATTCATCTAGTTTGGATGCGATTGACATTTGTCCCAAAGGGAAGGCAACACTGGCTCCAACTTTTACATCCGTTCCAGAAAGTTGTTGTTTACAATACTTTGTCCAAACCGAATTGATTGCGACAATGGCTGGTTCAATTTGTTTGGCTAGATCACAATGTTCTTTCATTTGCTCTTGGGTTAAATAGGCTTGTAATAATGAAAAGTCAAAAGTTTTTGCGAGTTGTTCTTTTGTAAGTTTTGTTATATCCATATTAGATTCCTCCTATATTTATTATTCTTTCATAAATAAAACGCAATTTCAAACAAAATGTTATAACATTTAACTGTGATATACTGTTTCTATGAATAAAGAAATATGTATGATGGTCATCGTTAAAAAACGAATACTTGCTACTCTTATTGATCCTGTTGGAATGGAATTTGATGAAGAGAAAAAGAGTATATGTGTAAAAGATGATGAAGGAAAAGTAATTGGATCGGCTTGTTTAAAAATAGGCCAAGAATATGGAATGGATCGCTTGAAAATAGAAGTAGATTGTTCAAGTCAAGATGAGGAATTATATACATATTTGGTATCTAAATTATGTTTATACTATGATACGATTCCAAGTAAGTATCCTTTGTATATTGTTTTAGATTCGACACAATTAGATGTTATTAAATGTTTAGCTCGAATTGGGTTTACTCCATATTTAGGACAAGCTAAAGATGTAAGTGAACAGACCAACAAAGAAATATGGGAATCTATTACGAATAGTTTAAGAGAACAAGAACGATAAGTCTTGTTTTTTTATTGCACTTAAAGTCTTATTTGATACAATAGTAGCGGATAAAGAGCATTATGATTAAGAATAAGTATTTAGGATTTATAGTTTATTTATTATTGTTTTTCGCGGTTTGGTATGGTGTCGAATATTTTTATGCGAGTTATTTCAAACACGAAACTTTTCGATTGGTTCTTGGAAATTTAGATTTACCGATTGTAACCGGTCTTATTACTGGATACTTTTTCTACTATAAGAAAAAACAATAGAACTTTGATATGGGGAAGATGAATTCTTCTCTTTTTTTATTTTAAGCACTCTATTGTTGACACTGCTAATAGAGTGGTGTATGATTAGCACAAAGCGAATAAGAGTGCTAAAAGGAGGGTGTAGTATGCCTAGAAAAAAACAATTTAAAGCTGAATCCAAACGATTATTGGATTTGATGATTCATTCTATTTATACACATAAGGAGATTTTCTTGCGGGAGTTAGTTTCCAACGCAAGTGATGCGATTGATAAATATTATTTTGAAAATGCAGGGCACGTGGATGCCAATTCCTTTGAAATTCGTATTATGCCAGATGTTGAAGCGAGAACTATTACCATCAGTGATACTGGTATTGGGATGAGTAAAGAAGAATTAGAAGAAAACTTAGGTACAATTGCCAAATCGGGTTCTCTTGCATTTAAAGAAGAAATGGATAAAAAAGATCAAGGGAAAAACAGTGATGTAGATATTATTGGTCAATTCGGAGTTGGATTCTATTCGGCTTTTATGGTTGCCAAAGATGTAACTGTTATTACCAAACGAGATGATAGCGATGTTGCGTATAAATGGGAAAGTGAAGGTCAAGATGGATACTCCATTACCGAAGATCAAAGAGATGGACATGGAACAACCATCATTCTTCAATTAAAAGAAGATACGGAGAATGAAAACTATTCACAATATGCACAAACATCAACATTGAGTGAACTCATTAAAAAGTATTCGGACTATATTCGTTATCCAATCCATATGGAAGTAGAAACAACACGTGTAAAAGAAGAAACGAAGGATTCAGATAAACCAGAATATGAAACGATTAAAGAAGATAAAACACTAAACTCTATGATTCCTTTATGGAAACGTCAAAAGTCTAAGATTACTCAAGAGGACTACAATCAATTTTATAAAGACCACTTTTATGATTATGCCGATCCTGCACGAGTGATTCACTTTAGTGTAGAAGGGAATGTAAGTTTTACTTCATTGCTTTATATTCCTAGTCATATTCCACAAGGATTCTATAATCAAGATTATCAAAAGGGACTACAGCTTTATTGTCGTGGGGTCTTCATTATGGATCATGCGGAAGAACTATTGCCTGATTCTTTACGCTTTGTGAAAGGGTTAGTGGATTCTCAAGACTTATCATTGAATATTTCTCGTGAAATGTTACAACACGACCATCAATTGAAACTAATTGCTTCTCGTATTGAAAAGAAAGTTCTTTCTGAACTAACAACAATGTTGACAAAAGAGCGAGAAGAATATGAAAAGGTATGGACAAACTTTGGCTTAAACTTAAAGTTTGGAATTTATCAAAGCATGGGAATGGATAAAGATAAGTTACAAGACTTATTGTTGTTCTATTCTAGTCATGAACAAAAATTAGTGACTTTGAATGAATATGTCAATCGCATGGAAGAAGAACAAAAAGAGATTTATTATGTATCCGGACAAGCAGTTGACTTGATCGATAAGTTGCCAATTGTTCAAACATTAAAGAATAAAGGCAAAGAAGTCTTGTATCTAGTGGATGAAATTGATGAGTTTGTTCTTCAATCTATTATGACCTATCGTGAAAAAGTCTTTAAAAATGCAACGCAAGGAGACTTAGATTTAGATACGGCAGAAGAAAAAGAACAATTAGAAAAAGCCAAAGAAGAATATAAAGAGCTTTTAGAAAGTATGAAAGAAGCATTGGATGGACAAGTTTCTGAGGTTAAACTTTCTAACCGCTTAAGTGAAGATCCTGTTTGTTTAACAGCAGGAGAAGGGTTATCTTTCGAAATGGAAAAAGTATTTGCGAATATGCCAGATGCTGGTGGAGCAATGGCTGGTATGAAGGCAAGTCGTATTTTAGAAATTAACCCAAATCATCCAATCTTTGAAACATTAAAAAATCTTTATGAAACAGATAAAGATAAAGTTAAAGAAGTAACAGAAGTATTATATGACCAAGCATTATTGATTGAAGGATTTGAGTTACAAGATCCAATTGCCTATAGTCGTAAAATCTGTGACTTATTAGTCAACCAAAATAAGTAGGACTCTATGAGTTCTACTTTTTGTGTATAATTTAAATATGAAAAAAGAGTTCATCTTTGATTTAGGACGTGTCTTAGTTACTTTTGATGTTGATCAGATGTTGAACACAATCACACAAGATGAAACATGTAAAAGTTCATTGAAGCAGTTTTATTTTGGTTCATTATGGAATGATTATGATCGTGGAGATTATTCTTTGGAACAAATGATTGACATGGGAATTCGAAAGTTTCCACAACACCAACAAGAAATTGAACTATTGATGAATACATGGGTGAAACATCTGTGTTTAATTCCATCGACTTTTCGATTGTTGAAATTCTTACATAATCAAGGGCATCGTATCTTTATTCTTTCGAATCTTCCGAAACAAGCTTTTGATTATTTGTATGAACAAGAAGAAATAAAACCGTGGTTAGAGCATGGGGTCTATTCCTATCAAGAAAGAATCAATAAACCAGACTTACGTTTGTATCAAATCCTGCTTGATAAATATTCCATTCAAGTAAACAATGCGATATTTATTGATGATCGTAAAGAAAATGTGGATGCAGCAAAGAAATTAGGATTAGAAACAATTCAATGTTTGGATACAAACCAATTAGAAAATAAAGTGAGAGAATTATTATGAAATGTCATTTACAAAAACAATGTGGTGGATGCCAGTATTTAGATAAAAGAGTTTCTGACATCCAAAAAATAAAAACGGATCAAGTGAATGCATTATTAAAAAAACATCGTATTCAAGCTAAAGTATCCAACACACATATGGCAAAACAAGATACCCATTATCGAAATAAAGTGATTGTAGGTTTTGCCAAACAAAAAGGAAAAGTGTTTGCTGGACTCTATGCTCAAGGGAGCCATCGAGTGATTCATACTAAGAATTGTTTGATGCAACCAAAACGAGTAAATGAATTGATTGAATATTTTGCCTATTTGGTTCAATCGATGAAAATTGAATTATATAATGAGAAAACACGAACAGGAACACTTCGTCATGTTCTGATTCGTTATTCACAAAGTACCAATCAAATGTTAGTCATGATTGTCAGTGCAAAAAGACAATTTCCATCACGTAAGAATTTAGTCAAAGCGCTCACAAAAAAATTCCCAGAAATCCGTTCTATACTTTTTAGTATTAACGATCGAAATACATCTGTTGTAGTAGAAGATGCAGGATATCCAATTTATGGAGATGGATTTATTTCAGATACTTTATGTGATTTGAATTTTACATATTCGGCTAGTAATTTCTATCAAATCCATCATGACCAATGTGAAGTTTTATATGCTCTAGCAAAAGAGTTTCTTCAAATGAAACCTAATGAAGTATTGCTAGATACATATTGTGGAATTGGAACCATTGGAATGTCTCTTGCCAAGGATTGTAAACAAGTAATTGGAGTAGAAATCAATAAACAATCGATTCAAAGTGCCAAATATAACCAAAAGAGAAATAATATTACGAATATGGAATTTGTATGTGCAGACTCTACTAAGTTTATGAAAGAAGCGGCAATTCATCATCAACAAGTAGAT
>CADBTK010000145.1 GCA_902797585.1 Erysipelothrix rhusiopathiae | reverse complement strand
TGTGGCAAGGTTTTGTGGATGCATTAAACGATGATTTAAATACACCAAATGCGATTAGCCAAGTCTTTGATTGTATGAAACAAATCAACCAAGCACTTCGTACTCGTCAACCAGACTTAGAACATATCGCAAAATTAACATATACATTGGAACAAATGTTGTATGTCTTAGGTGTTCAATTGGATGTCATTTTTGTTACTGTTCAAGATAAAGAAATGTACGCACAATGGAAACAAGCAGTAGCGGATAAAGATTTTGAAACAGCGGATGCTTTACGTAAATCTTTACAAGAGAAGGGAATTCTCTAATGGAAATTGTCACACACAATCCAACGAGTTTAGCTTGGATTGGCGATGCTGTGATGAGTTTATATATTCGAAAAGCATTATTGGATAAAGGTTATCGAAAAGCCGATATTCTACAAAAGAAAAGTGCTCAATGGGTTTCGGCTAGACATCAATCCATTCTATTAATTAAATTATTAGAAGAAAATTACTTTACGCAAGATGAATGTGAAATTATTCAACGTGGGCGAAATGCCAATGTACATTCTCGTGCCAAAAATGCCAGCGTCAAAGAATATATGGATGCCACGGCTTTAGAATCTGTTTTAGGATATCTAGAGTTGTATCATCATACAGAAAGATTAGAACAAATATTAGATTATATTATTGAAATTGGAGAAGTGGAATTATGATTGTTTATGGAAAGAATACATGGCAAGCTTTACAAAGTCGGCCAGAAATCATAAAAAAGATTTATGTTTTATCAAGTTTAAAAGATAAAGAACTTCTCAATCAATTAAAGAAATGTTCTTGTCCAGTTTCTCTTTGTGATCGAAATCAATTGGATCAACTGGCCAAAGATAGTCACCATCAAGGAATTGTATTTGATATTAAAGATATTCCTAATGTTGATATCCAACACTTAACAAAACATGCGCAAATTGTGGTGGCCTTAGATGGAATTCAAGATCCTCATAATGTAGGTGCCATTTTAAGAACATGTGAATGTACTGGTGTTGATGGATTAATCTTAACCAAACATCGTTCCGCAGGACTTAGTCCTTCTGCTATAAAAACAAGTGCGGGAGCTGCTTTCCATGTCCCTGTTTCAACGGTTAATAACTTATCGCAAACAATCCAACAATTAAAACAAGAAGGATTTTGGGTCATTGGAACCGATATGGAAAATGCCCGTGATTATCGTGAAGGTATTTATGATACTAAATTATGTATTGTGATAGGTTCCGAAGGGAAAGGTATTTCTCCATTGGTAAAAAAACATTGCGACTATATGGTTAGTATTCCTATGGTAGGAAAGACATCTAGTTTAAATGCTTCAGTAGCATGTGGTGTTCTTTTATATCAAATTTATCAAGCGCGTAATCCGTTATAAAACTTTTTCATCGTTGGAGGAAAACGATGAATGAAAATATTTATGAATACATATATTTATATTTTTTAAAAGATGAAGACGCATTGAAATCATTGATTTCAATTTATCGTCCAATCACAACTTATTTGATTCGAAGAAAAGGAATTGCCCAACAAACAGGAGATGTTTTAATTCATGATTATTACACATTGGCCGATGAGTTGATGAATGAATGCATCAATCGTTGCCAAGTGGATAAATATAATCATTTTTCAGCTTTTTATAAACAAGCTTTGATTAATAAAATTATCGACTTTAATCGTGTATTTAGAAATCATCAAATTGAATATCATTATCCAACCTTTCATTTAGATATGTATGTTAGCGAAGAGATATGCCAATATGCATATGAAGTTTTACCAGATCGTTCTATCAATATTCACCAACAAACTTTGGATAAAATTGAATGGGAACAAACCTTTATCAAAATGAAAGAAGTTTTTTCAACGAATGATATTAAAATATTTAAATATCGTTTAATGGGCTATCGAACCAGTGAGATTGCTAGTATGATGAATCTATCGATTCGTAAGGTTCGTTACAATTTGAATAAGATGCGAAAATGGTTGATGTCGCATTGACATCTGTTTAAAAAAAGTGTTAAATTATCTAGGTTAGGGGTGTAAATATGGCAGATAAAGTGACGTTAGTATGTGAACAATGCTTATCAAGAAATTATTTTACACATAAGAATAAGAAAACGAATATGGAACGTTTAGAGATAAAAAAATATTGTCCTAAATGTGGAAAACATACGTTACATAAAGAAACAAAGTGAGGTTTAACATGAAACGTAATAAAGTAGAAAAACCGGGAAATGCAGGGAATTTATTTCAAGAATTATCAAAAGTACAATGGCCTAGTTTTGGTGAATTGATGTCTACTAGTTTTCTAGTGATTATGTTTACTGTTTTATTTGGTCTTTACTTTTTCGTATGTGAGTTAATTGCGACAGCTTTTATTACTCGTATAGTTGGTTAGATAGGAGAATGAGATATGTCAAATAGTGCTGAAATGGAAAAAAGATGGTACGTTGTCAATACTTATGCAGGACAAGAACAACGTGTAAAAGAAAACCTACTACGTCGTATCAAAACCATGGATTTGGAAGATAACTTATTCCAAATTATTGTTGCGGAAGAAACTGAAGTTGAATATAAAAATGGTAAAGCAGTAGAAAAAACCAAAAACTTATTCTCTGGTTATTTATTAGTAGAAATGATTATGAGTGATGAAGCTTGGTATGCCGTACGTAACACGCCAGGTGTTACTGGATTTATCGGATCAAGTGGAAAAGGGGCTAAACCATTCCCTGTTCCTCAACATGAAATTGACTCTGTATTGCGTCGTTTAGGAAAAAGCGATGTCAATGTTCAAGTTGATTTTGCAGAAGGGGACAACGTTCAAATCTTACGTGGTGCTTTTGAAGATCACGAAGGAACCGTTGAATCTATGGATGATGAAAAAGAAATTGCTACTGTCTTATTGATTATGTTTGGCCGTGAGACATCTGCTGAAATTCCATATAAAGATTTAAGGAAAGTCGACTAAGACTTTCTTTTT
>CADBTK010000144.1 GCA_902797585.1 Erysipelothrix rhusiopathiae | reverse complement strand
GTTCCAATGATCAGTGTAACGAAAGGGATGATTTGTTGCCCAGATGGACAATTGATGACTTATGTAGATTATTGGAAAAATAGTGAAGCCGGAAAGAAATTAAATATTCATGCCATTGGTGGACCATGTACAAGTTATGAATTAGCGGATAAAGATCATAGTTGGGTTGCGTTTTGTGGAGAGAATATTGAAACGCTTCGTTATTTAAAATCTTTATTTGAACAAGAATATTATCATATCAGTTTATCCACGGATGTAGTTGGAGTAGAGTGTGCAGTGGCTATGAAAAATGCATATGCTCTTGGTGTAACTTTGGCTGTAGGATTGGCGGAAAAAAGAGAAGGAAAAGGAGCGGTTCACTACAATTCGCAAGCGGCATTATTCGGGCAAAGTGTTAAAGAAATGCGTGCTTTATTAAAATTAGTGGGTGCAAAAGATGACAATATTATTTATGGAGCCGGAGATTTATATGTCACAATCTTCGGAGGAAGAACACGAATGATTGGAACCTTATTAGGATCAGGATATTCATTTGATCAAGCGATGGAACAACTTCAAGGAGTGACATTAGAATCGATTGTGATTTCTTCTCGTACAGCGCAAGCTATACGAATATTATCTTCATTAGGAAAAGTGAAGGCCGAAGACTTTCCGTTATTGATGCATGTCGATGAAATTATTAACCAAGGAAAAGAAGTGAATATTCCTTGGAAAGACTTTGAAGTTGAAGCATTTGATTAATATACTATAAGTATGAATAGAAACTTGTTTATAGAGGGTATGATTAAACTGGTATTAGGAATTATTTTGATGATCGGTTTACTATTTATTCCAGCTGGAACTTTTGATTACTGGAATGGAAAGTTATTAATGGTTTTATTGTTTGTGCCGATGTTTCTTGTCGGATGCATTTTATATAAAACCAATCCTCAATTATTAAAAAGACGATTGAGTGCCAAAGAAAAAGAAGGGACACAAAAGAAAGTGATTCTTTTGAGTGGACTGATGTTTATCTGTGCATTTGTTGTGGCGGGATTTTCTTTTCGTCATCAATTCTTGATGGTCTCTAAGAGAGTTTCTATTTTCTTTTCTATTCTATTTTTATTGGGGGTATGGTTTATTTGGACTGGTGTTGAAACAAAATGAATACCTTTCTCGTACAATAGAAGTTAGTAAGAACCAAAGGTTGGTAGATACAGGTCTTTATTCTGTAGTTCGCCATCCAATGTATAGTGCAACATTGATTATGTTTCTTTCGATGGGTTTGGTGCTGGGTTCGATATGTGCATCAATAATTTTATGTTTATATATTCCTATCCTTTTAAAACGGATAGAAAATGAAGAAAAAGTATTGGAACAAGGATTAAAAGGTTATATTGAATATAAGAAAAAAGTGAAATATAAATTAATTCCTTGGATTTATTAATAAAAGCCGACAATGTATGTCGGCTTTATTGATGTATATGGCTTTGTAGCCATATATAAATATCGTTATATATTTGTTGATAATTGGTTTCATTTAAGATTTCATGACGATCATCTTCATATAATCGTAATTGAACATCCATGATGCCATTGTCAATGTAGGAATCATATACTTTTTTAGGGCCAAGTCCATAGTCTCCAACTGGATCCATCGCTCCCGATATGACAAGAATTGGCAAATCTTTTGGAACGTCTTCGACATGTTGTTGGGCATATTGAATTCCTTCAAACATATTGTAGTAAGCATTGGTTGTGAAGATAAAGTTATTGAGAGGATTCTCATTATAGGCATCAACAATCTCTGTATCTTTGGTTAACCAATCTCTTTGTGTGCGTGCCGGTTCGAATGCTTTATTGTTGGAACCTAACGCAAGTTGGGTTAAGAAAGTGCTGCGATGTCGATTTCCTTTCCATTGTCCTAAGAAAGAGGCGATTCCTTTGGCACTAGTTACTAAGGCAGCAGGTAATTGGCCTGTACCCATGATGATGGCTCCTTCTAATTCCTTACCATACATTTCAATGTATTGTCGTGCTAAAAAAGAACCCATTGAATGTCCTAAAAGGAAATAAGGAAGATGTGGGTATTTAATTTTTGTTAAAGAATACAATGTGTGCATATCTTCGATGACACATTGGTTTCCATTTTCATCCGCAAAAAATCCAAGCTGGTTTGGGCTGGATACGGATTGACCATGACCTAAATGATCATTTCCCACCACAATTATCCCTTTTTCATTAAGATAGCGGGCAAACCGATCATAACGATCGATAAATTCCACCATCCCGTGGGCGATTTGTAAGATTGCGACAGGTTCATTTTCTGGTGTCCACTCAATCGCATGGATTTCTGTTTGATTGTCTTTGGATAAGTACGAGCGTTCTGTTTTCATGCTAGAACCTCCTTTGTTAGTTTTAGTGTAACACCATAAAAAAATGAATTCTATAGCTGTGTTACAATAAAGAAAAAGCGAGGAAATACACATGAAAAAGTACATAATGGCCCTTGATGCAGGGACAACGAGTAGTCGTTGTATTCTCTTTGATAAAAAAGGGAATATGTGTGCAGTTGCCCAACAAGAATTTACTCAATATTACCCTCAACCAGGATGGGTAGAACACGATGCCAATGAGATTTGGAAAACTCAATTAGCCGTGGCTCAAGAGGCTATGAAAAAGTTAAATGTTACCTATGAACAAATCGCTGGAATAGGAATTACCAACCAAAGAGAGACGACAGTTATTTGGGACAAAGAAACAGGGGAACCAATTTATAATGCGATTGTTTGGCAATGTCGTCGTACTGCGGATATTTGTGATGCCTTGGTTGAAAAAGGGCATGCGAATCTTTTTAAAGAAAAAACAGGATTGTTGGTGGATGCCTATTTCTCAGGAACGAAGATTCAATGGATTTTAGATCATGTGGATGGAGCGCGAGAAAGAGCAGAAAAAGGAGAATTGCTATTTGGGACAATTGATACTTGGTTAATGTGGAATCTATCCAAAGGACAAGTCCATGTAACCGATCTGACCAATGCCAGCCGTACTTTATTATTCAACATTCATACATTACAATGGGATGAACAATTGTGCTCATTATTGAAAGTGCCAATGTCTTTGTTGCCAGAAGTAAAACCATCTTCTTGTATCTATGGACAAACCGATACAGAATATTTTGGTGGACCGATTCCACTAAGTGGAGCAGCAGGAGATCAACAATGTGCTTTATTTGGGCAAACATGTTTTAAAAAAGGAGAAGTTAAAAATACATATGGAACCGGTGGTTTCTTATTGATGAATACAGGCTCTAAACCAGTGATGTCTAATAATGGTTTAGTCACAACAATCGCGTGGGGATTAAATGATAAAGTTACCTATGCACTTGAAGGTTCTGTTTTTGTTGCCGGAGCAGCAATTCAATGGTTACGTGATGAATTAAAACTATTGGATTCTTCCAGTGATTCAGAATATTTAGCAAGTAAAGTGAAAGATACCAATGGTTGTTATGTTGTGCCAGCTTTTACTGGTTTGGGAGCACCTTATTGGGATCCGTATGCACGTGGAGTCATTGTTGGGTTAACACGAGGAGTGAATAAGTATCATATTATTCGTGCAACTTTAGAATCCTTGGCATACCAAGTTAATGATGTTATTGCGGCTATGCAACAAGATGCTAATACAATTCTATCTACACTAAAAGTGGATGGAGGGGCAAGTGC
>CADBTK010000143.1 GCA_902797585.1 Erysipelothrix rhusiopathiae | reverse complement strand
TCCAATCTCTGTTATAAAAGATTGGTAGAAAGAAATGTATATATTCTTGAACCATCAATTAGATGAGTCAATTTATATATACCAGGTGATCATCATGAGCGTAATTTATGAAAATGTAGTAAAGAGTTTGGGTTCACAAGTGAACGCATTTGAAGGAGCAGATTTCTTAATTCTATTTGGAGATCAAGCCCCTGCGGAATTGAAAGACTATTGTTATAGCGTGGATGTAACTCCTATCAATGGAGAAATCAAAGCAGGACAAGTTTTAAAATTCGATGACCAAGCATATACAATTACTGCTGTTGGGGATGAAGCACCCGTCACATTAAAAGGTCTTGGTCACTGCACCGTTCGCTTTAATGGAGCCACTACACCTGAATTACCAGGTACATTGTATGTAGAACAAAAACCTTTACCACAAATTAATGTGAATACAGTGATTCAAATCATAGAAGAATAGATTGAGCCGGGTAACCGGCTTTTTCTTGTATAAATTGATAGTATTCAAGAAAACATTTTTGTATAATATTTCTAGATAAAAAAGGAGTGATTAAGATGCCAGAATGGAAAAATTTAGATCAATATCCAGCGTATGAAACATTGTTGTCATTAAAAGATCGCGTGGATATTAAAAAAGAAATGAGCGGAGATTCCGGAGTAGAACGTGTTAAAAAATACAGCGTAGACATGGCTGCTGGAATGAAATATAACTTTGCGCCAAAACAAGTGGATGATACTGTATTGGAAGCATTGGCTACTTTGGCTAAAGAACAAGAATTGGTTGGAAAATTTCAAGAATTATACGAAGGAGCTGTGATTAATACAGGAGAAAAACGTTTAGTTCTTCACCACTTGGCTCGTGGACAATTAGGTGCAGATGTTATCAAAGATGACATCAACAAACGTGAATTTTATGTAAGCCAACAAGAAAAAGCAGCTGAATTTGCGAAAAAAGTACATGCTGGCCAAATCACTAATGCCAAAGGAGAACCATTTACGACAGTTGTTCAAATTGGTATTGGAGGATCTGACTTAGGACCTCGTGCTTTATACATTGCTTTAGAAAACTGGGCAAGAAAAAATGGAACATTGAAAATGGATGCGAAATTCATTTCTAACGTTGACCCAGATGATGCAACCGCTATTTTAAATTCTATTGATGTAGAAAAATCATTGTTCATTGTTGTATCTAAATCAGGTACTACATTGGAAACATTGACAAATGAAGCTTTTGTGAAAAATGCCTTGAAAGAAAAAGGATTGGATCCTAAAAAACATATGTTAGCTGTAACAAGTGAAACCAGTCCATTAGCGCAAGGGGATGACTATTTAGAAGCTTTCTTTATGGATGACTTTATCGGTGGTCGTTTCTCTAGTAGTTCAGCCGTTGGAGGGGTTGTATTATCTCTTGCATTTGGAGCGGAAGTATTTGCGCGCATCATGGATGGAGCACACCAACAAGATAAACTTTGTACAAATGAAAACTTATTGGAAAACCCATCTATGTTGGATGCATTAATTGGAGTATATGAAAGAAATGTACAAGGTTATCCAGCTACTGCTGTCTTGCCTTATTCACAAGCATTAGCTCGCTTCCCAGCTCACTTACAACAATGTGATATGGAATCCAATGGAAAAAGCGTAAACCGTTTTAGTGAAGAAGTAGATTATGCAACTGGACCAATTATCTTTGGAGAACCAGGAACTAATGGACAACACTCTTTCTACCAATTGTTGCACCAAGGAACTGATATTGTACCTTTACAATTCATTGGATTTAAAGATAGCCAAATCGGAAATGATGTAGAAATTGAAGGAAGTACATCACAAAAGAAACTATGTGCTAATGCCATTGCTCAAGTCATTGCCTTTGCGTGTGGTAAAGAAGATGAAGATCCAAACAAAACATTTGAAGGTGGAAAACCAAGCAGTATTATCATTGGTGATCAATTAACACCAGAATCATTAGGAGCTTTATTATCACACTTCGAAAACAAAATTATGTTCCAAGGATTTATCTGGAATGTAAACAGTTTTGACCAAGAAGGTGTTCAATTAGGAAAAGTATTGGCGAAAAAAGTCTTGGCGCATGAATCAGAAGGCGCTTTAAAAGAATACGCTGAAATCTTCGAAATCTAGACAAGAAAAAATGGAGTGATGATTCACTCCATTTTCTTATGCTTTATCGGGCAATTCTAGTGTAAAGAGTAATTGTCCAGCTTTTACGGTATCTCCTTCACTTACGTGAATTTCTTTTACGATACCATCCATTCGAGCCATAACGGCTGTTTCCATCTTCATTGCTTCAATAATACTTAAAGTATCATTTTTATGAACGGTATCTCCAACTTGAATGTTGATTTTGGAAACCATTCCTGGGATAGAGGCGCCACAATGTGATTTATCTTGTGGATCAGCCATATGGATGTCGCTTTTCTTCGTTTCAATGGAAGGGTCGGCAACGTGTACAATTCGACGGGATCCATTCAATTCAAAGATAACGGAACGAGTTCCTTCTTCGTAATTGATATCTCCCAATCCAATGTACCGAATAACTAAATCTTTTCCTTTATCAATGGATACAGTATTTCTTTCACCTAAGGCAAATCCATTGAAGAATATGTGGCTAGACATACGAGATAGATATCCATATTCTTTTTCATGTTCCCAATACTCTTTCATTACTTTTGGATAAATACAATAAGAAAGAACATCGCGCATATGTACATCGTGAGGAACAAATGGTTCAATCTCTTTTTTGATGGCTTCAAAATCAGCTGGTGGTAATAATTCACCAGGGCGACATGTGATTGGTTCTTCTCCTTTTAAAACCAACTTTTGTAACTCTTTAGGGAATCCATGTGGTGGTTGTCCCATCATTCCTTTAAAGTAAGAGATGACTGAGTCTGGATATGTTAAGTGAGCGCCTTTTTCTAAGATGTTTTCTGGTTCTAAATCATTTTGAACCATGAAGATAGCTAAGTCTCCAACCATTTTAGAAGAAGGAGTTACTTTTGTGATTCCACCTAACATATGGTCAACTTTTGCGTACATTTCTTTTACTTCATTAAAACGAGGACCTAATCCCAATGAGTTTACTTGCGGAGCAAGGTTTGTATATTGCCCACCAGGAATTTCATATTTATAAATGTCGGTTGCGCTTGTTTTAAGACCTTGGTCAAATTTGGCATAACGCAAACGAACATCGGCCCAATAGTCAGTTAATTCTTGGATGCGATCTAAATCGAGTCCAGTATCTCTTTCTTGTCCATGTAATGCGGCAACGACAGCATTCATGGAAGGTTGACTAGTCATTCCTGCCATAGAAGCAACTGCTACATCGACTATATCAACGCCAGCTTCGGCAGCCATTAAATAAGTGGCAACTTGGTTACCGGATGTATCGTGTGTATGTAAGTGAATTGGTAAACGCACTTCATTTTTCAAAGCATGTACCAATTCTTTCGCTGCATATGGTTTTAATAATCCAGCCATATCTTTAATGGCAATGGAATGAACACCAATAGCTTCTAAATCTTTAGCCATTTTCACATAGTAATCTAAATCGAACAAAGAAGCTTTATCCAAGATATCTCCTGTATAACAAATTGTTCCTTCACAGAATTTTCCTTGGGCCAGTACTTCGTCGATGGCTACTTTCATTCCATCAATCCAGTTTAATGAATCGAAAACACGGAAGATATCAATTCCATTTTCCGCACTTTCTTTTACGAAAGCTCGAACAACATTATCTGGATAGTTTTCGTATCCGACAATACTGGATCCTCTTAATAACATTTGTAAAGGAATGTTTGGAATCTTACGACGTAATTTTTGAAGACGTTCCCATGGATTTTCATGTAAGAAACGGTAAGCTACATCAAAAGTAGCACCTCCCCACATTTCTAATGAGAATGCATCGTTTAATATTTCGCTAGTTCCATAGGCTCCTTTAGACATATCGCGTGTACGCATACGTGTAGATAATAAACTTTGATGTGCATCACGCATGGTTGTATCGGTA
>CADBTK010000142.1 GCA_902797585.1 Erysipelothrix rhusiopathiae | reverse complement strand
ACATATTGTGCATCATATAAGATGATATCCGCCGCCATTAAACAAGGGTAGGTAAATAGACCAGCACCAATGTTGGTTTCTCCTTCGTTGACTTTGGCCTTGTATTGAGTCATACGTTGTAATTCACCCATATAAGACATACAATTCATAACCCATCCAAGTTTTGCATGCGCATCTACATCGCTTTGTAGAAACAAAGTAACTTTTTCAGGATCCAATCCACACGCAATATATAACGCAATCAAATCTTTGGTGTTTTGACGAAGTTCTTTGGCTTCAATTGGAACGGTAATGGCATGTAAATTAGCGATGAAAATATACATCTCATATTCATCTTGAAAATTAACAAATTGACGAATCGCTCCAATATAGTTACCAAGTGTCAAACGACCAGTTGGTTTGATGGCACTTAACATTCTTTCCATAGTAAAAATCCTCCAAAAACAATTTTACTTGTTCTTGGTTTTTTTAACAAGTTGTTCTTTAAATTCGCTATAGGGTAGCGTATGATAAATAAAAAGGAGCGTGAGCAGTATGGTGATAATCTATACGTCGCCAGGATGTGCCAGCTGTCGTAAGGCAAAACAATGGCTACGCGATAATCGGATAGAATTTGTAGAAAAGAATATCTTTTCTAGTTTATTAAATAAAGATGAGATTAAATATCTATTATCACGAAGTGAAAATGGAACCGATGATATTATTTCAGTTCGTTCGAAAGCTTTCCAACAATTGAAGAAAAAGTTGGATGATTATTCTACGAATGAATTAGTTGAACTCATTCAAAACAATCCATCCATTTTAAGAAGACCGATTATGATTAGTGAAAAAAACTTTGTGGTAGGGTATGACGATGATGAGATTACGGCTTTAACACCGGCAGTCATTCAACAGATTGATGAAGCATGTAATCCAAGTTGTCCGGTTTATAAAGTTTGTGGAGCTGTTCGTAAAGAACCTGGTCAAATCACTTTGGATTCCTTAAAAGAATCAAAAAATTAATAAGAATAAAGGAAATCGAGAAATTCGGTTTTCTTTTATTTTGTCTAAATAAAACCGCTTACATGTGATATAATTCTTTTAAATGAAAGCGTTTTAAAAAAGGAGGAAATTAAAATGGGAAAAAAGTATGTGTATCTTTTTAACGAAGGTGACGCAAACATGCGTGAAATCCTTGGTGGAAAAGGTGCTAACCTAGCTGAAATGAGCAAAATGGGAATGCCAGTACCAAATGGATTCACAATTACTACGGAAGCTTGTAACAAATACTATGATGATGGCGAAAAAATCAGTGATGATATTAAAGCCGAAATCATGGAATTCGTTGAAAAGCTAGAAGCAGAAACTGGGAAAAAATTTGGTGATGCTGACAACCCTCTATTAGTATCTGTACGTTCTGGTGCTCGTGCAAGTATGCCAGGTATGATGGATACAATCTTGAACTTGGGTATCAATGATACAGTAGCAGCTACAGTCGCTGAAAAATCTGGAAACTCACGTTTTGCGTACGATTCTTACCGTCGTTTCATTCAAATGTTTGCCGACGTTGTTAAAGGATTGTCTAAAAAACGTTTTGAAGAAATTATTGATGAAGTTAAAGCGGATCGTGGAATTACAGACGATTTAGATTTAACGGCAGATGATATGAAAGTCTTGGTAGAAAAATTTAAAGAATTCTATCAATCTGAATTGGGTACTTCTTTCCCAACAGATCCAAAAGATCAAATGATGGAAGCTATTGAAGCGGTATTCAAATCATGGAATAACGAACGTGCTATTTACTACCGTCGTATGAATGACATTCCAGGAGACTGGGGAACAGCGGTTAACGTTCAAATGATGGTTTTCGGTAACATGGGTGAAGATTGTGGTACCGGTGTTGCTTTTACACGTAACCCTGCAACTGGTGAAAACAAATTGTATGGAGAATTCTTAATGAATGCCCAAGGGGAAGACGTAGTTGCCGGTGTTCGTACACCTAAGAAAATTGATCAATTAAAAGAAGTTTCTCCAACTGCATATGACCAATTTGTTGATATCTGTGATAAATTGGAACACCACTACAAAAATATGCAAGATATGGAGTTCACTATTGAAAATGGTAAATTATTCATGTTACAAACTCGTAATGGGAAACGTACTGCACAAGCAGCATTACAAATTGCATGTGACATGGTAGATGAAGGATTGATT
>CADBTK010000141.1 GCA_902797585.1 Erysipelothrix rhusiopathiae | reverse complement strand
CTGCACTTAAACGAGAACTTGGCTCTGGTGTAGATTCTCCACGAGCATTGGCAGAGATTTCTTCACGATCTAAAGAGTAACGTGGAATCAAACATTCCATGTCTTGTCCTACCAAGTCTTGTCCTTTTTTGTTAGTAGCTCGAGATAAAGAGTACATAAATTTTCCATAGTTAACGACAACTTCTGCATTGTCTTTTGTTACAGTTACTGGTTGACCAATTAATCCAGCATATACAGCTACTTCTTCAACAGCAGACTTTAATGTTTTAACATCTTGTTCTGTCAACACAGTTCCTTTTTCGAACAATGTTTTCTTTGCTTCAACATCTTCTGCTAAGATACGTCCCACTAATCCAGCATTGTAGCTAGTAGGTACAGCTACGATGTCTTCTTCGTGGAATTCAGCACGGTAAGGGAATGGACGACAGTAAACTCCCTTTTCCAATTCTTTTCCTAATTCATTTCTTTCATCACGATGAATCATTGTTCCTTTTTCCATCGCAACATTACCATCCGCATCTTTAATATCGTATGCCAAAACAGTTCCTTCCATACGAGAGATGGCATTTAATTTTTTTCGTAATTTATAACGTCCGGCTTTGGTTAAATCATAACGACGTGGGTCGAAGAATTTGGCTTGCATCAATGTGATGGAACCATTAACCATTGGAATTTCATCCGCACGTTGGTTTTCATAGAATGACAAAAGGGCTTCTTGAGTTGTTTGTACTTTATCGCTCAACAAACCATTTTCGATTTCTTCGTATTTACCAAAGAAAGCAGTATACAACAATAAATACAAGTTCATGTATTCACGGTTGTCGACATCAATCGCCAAGTCTTCTGGCCATTGACGATCAATGGCACGTAAAAACGTTTCCATATCTTCTGTATCTAATCCATCTTGTAAGTCTCCAACATTCAAAGACATTCCGATTGCTTTTAAAAGAATGGAAAATAATACTTTACGACGACGGTCGATACTAACGTTAATCAAACGTCCAGTCGCTGTTTTCTTTTGTTCAGTCATGAATTCTAACCAAGTACCACGACTTGGAATCAATTCACAATTGTAGTTTTGTTTCCCTGTCTTTTCATCAAAACTATCTGAAAAATATGCACCTGGAGAACGAACAATTTGACTGACAATAACACGTTCAGCCCCATTGATAATAAATGTTCCGGTGTCTGTCATCATTGGGAAGTCCCCTAAATAAACTTCCTCATTTTTTGTGATGATTTCTCCAGTGTCTGGATCGGTAATTTCCAATTCCATATCTGCATAAAGAGGTGCTGCATAGTTGCATTCTCTATACAAGGATTCTTCTCTATCATATTTTGGTTGCTCAAAATGATAGCGCAAGAATTTCAGTTTCATGTTTTTCCCATAGTTTTCGATTGGATAAATCTCATCAAAAACTTCTTGGATTCCTTCTTTTGTAAACCATTCAAAGGAATCGGTCTGGATTTCGACCAAGTTTGGTAAATCTAATTTACCACTTACTTTTGAGTAATCTCGTCGTTGTGATTTCTTACCACAATTAACGATTTGAAATGCTTGTTGTTTGCCCATGTACGCCATCCTTTCATCCCTTAATTGTCAAAAGGGCGCACTTCTCCCTAAAGACTATTATGCAATTTATTATACTATCAACAAGGTGGTCAAAAGTCAATGAATTTTTACAAAATAAAAAAATCTTACTCAACATGCATCGAGTAAGACTTTCTCATTTTATTCTTCGTCCTTCTTCTTACCGAACAATCCAGCTAAAATTGCTTGGCTTCCTACAATCAATCCAGACCATAATCCCATTGAGGATTGTACATCTGTTTGCACTCCAACTTGACGAACTGCTGGAGCCTCTTTCTGTTCAATAGTAGGTTCTGTTTTCGGTGGAATTGGATTCCATTGTGCTTCATACACAATATTTCCATAAGCATCCATCGTACGTACCCATCCTGCAAATGTATATCCTTCTCTTGTTGGATTTCCAGGTCCAGTTGGTTCTGAATCATTATTAAAGAATTCAGTAACTGGCATATATACAGTTCCTGTTTCAGGATCAATATAAGTGATTGTACGTTTCCATTGAGCCGTATAACGAATGTTTCCTTCTTCATCCTCACTACGAGACCATCCGGCAAATGTGTATCCCGGTTTTGTAGGATCAGTTGGTGCTTCAGGTTCACCTTGGTCATTAACCAGTGTTGTAGTATCCATATATACCGAGTCATCAATGGCATCAATATATTTAACAGTACGTTGCCATTGGGCTGTATAACGGATATTCCCTTTGTCATCTTCATTTCGTGCCCAACCTGCAAATGTATATCCTTTCTTTGTTGGATTAGCCGGAGCGGCTGCTTCGGCTTCATCATTAGTTAATGTAGTAGATGGCATATAGATACTGTCATCAATCGCAT
>CADBTK010000140.1 GCA_902797585.1 Erysipelothrix rhusiopathiae | reverse complement strand
TAAATTGTGATACATCCGTTGTCCACTTTTGATTAGGACCTGTAGTAGAAAAATCACGCATATATTTCGTTTTATTTGTTTTGGAATTTATTTCTTTATAGAGTAATAAGTTTTCTTTTAGCTCACCATTATCTCCTTTATACGAATGATATTCCCCGTTTTTTCCTTGTTTGGCTTTTAATCCATTTTGTGACATGACTCTTTCGATTGTCTTATGATTGTATTCTTTCAATTCATCCTTACAAGCTAATATGATACGTCTTGATCCATATCTAGACTTATGATATTCAAACACTGGTTTTATAATTGATAGAATCTTTTCATCACGTGCATGTCTTTTATTTTCAGCGCTAAGATGTTTCTCAGACTTATAATAGAAATAAGTTGATTTTGGGACACCTGATACTTTCAATAGATATTTAAGGCCATAGTCTTGCCTTAGCTCATCAATAACGATTACTTTTTCTTTCGTTCTTGGACCTTTCTTTTTTGAACTAAGGCATTCAATTTTTTTAAGTATGCATTCTCCGCTTCTAAATACTTATTACGCTCTTCATAGTATTTGAGTTTTTCATCATTAGACATATTTTTTAATGACTTAGATTTTCCTTCTTTATTTTTGTCCATGGGCTTTCCCCCTCTTTTAAGAGATTGTAACCCATCTAATCCTTTTTCTAAATAGATTCTATGCCATCTGGATAGTTGATTATCTTGTATACCAGCAGAAAAAGCTACAGATTGATAAGATTCACCAGATTCAACCCTTTTAATCAACTCCAACCTTTGATTCAAATCAAGGGTAGGTCTTCCATGTTCTAAACCTGCTTCTCCAAGCGAATCATATACTCTAACCCACCTTCTTACTTGATTGCGAAAACATCTATGATTCACACCGGGAGGATCTTCAATATATCCTCCAGTTTTATATTTCATAACACAATCAATTTTAAATTCTTTACTGTATTTCATAGAAAAAGTGACCTCCTAAAGTTGGTCTAACTTTTGGGGGTCACTACATTTAGGGTGATCTTTTTTTGAAAATAGAAAAAGAAAGATTTAAATAGATTCTTATTCTTATTCACGAATAGAAGTGCGTAGAGTTTGATATAATAGAAAAGATTGGAGAAATACTATGAAACAAGGTGTCTTTATTACTTTTGAAGGAAATGATGGAGCGGGTAAAACAACCGTCTGTCAAGAAATATATAAACAACTACAAGAACAAGGATATGATGTGATCTATACAAGAGAACCAGGAGGTTCTAAGATTGCCGAAGATATTCGTGGTGTTCTTTTGGATGTAGAAAATACAAAAATGGATGGAAGAACGGAAGCGTTATTATATGCTGCCAGTCGTCGCCAACATTTAGTGGAAGTGGTATTACCGGCTTTAGAAAAGAAACAAATTGTGTTATGTGACCGGTTTGTCGATTCTTCACTAGCTTACCAAGGAGTGGCTAGAGGGATTGGAATGGATGAAGTATGGAGTATTAACCAATTTGCGATTGATGGATGTATGCCACAAAAGACTTTATTCTTTTCTGTCAGCATGGAAACAGGACAAAAACGCATGACATTACGCGGAGATAAAAATCGGTTAGATTTAGAACAAGATTCATTTCATCAAAATGTAAGAAAAGGATATGAACTATTAATAGAACAAAATCCAGATCGTATTGCGGTGATTGATGCCGAACCGGAATTGGAAGTGGTAGTTAAAAATGCGATGAAAGTCATTCATGAGGTATTAGTGCAATATGAATAAAGAAGCATTTAAACAATCTCAACCAGTGGTGTATCAAACATTATCCAATGCACTAAAGAATAATCGATTGGCACATGCTTATTTAATGACTGGGCCTAAAGGATCTAATAAAGAAGAAGTGGCATTATTATTTGCCCAATCTTTGGTATGTCAACATACCGACCAAGATGGGTTTGCGTGTCAAGAATGCGATAGTTGTAAGCGCATGGCTAATAATGAATCAGTCGATTTTCATTGGATAGCACCTACCAATGGTTCTATTAAAAAACAAGATGTGGTCCAACTTCAATCGTGGTTTGAAACTACAAGTATGGAAACTGGGGGTCGACGCATTTATGTTTTGGAAGCTTTTGATACAGCTACCGCAAGTTCTTCTAACTCATTATTAAAGTTTATTGAAGAGCCTGCTGGGGAAATCTATGGAATCTTATTAGCGGATGAAAAAAGTGGTGTACTGCCTACTATTCAATCGCGTTGTCAAACGATAGCCTTTCGACCAGCCAGTACCCAAGAAAAGGTGGAGCGATTTGCCCAATGGGTCGATCAAGAAAGTGCTCAAGTATTAGCGCAATATGGCTACTCGGAACAATTGGTTCAACAATGGGCAGAAAGTGAAGAGTTTCAAGCAATTAAATATGCGGCCCAACAATATGTTCAAAATTGGGATAGTCATGAAACAATATTTGATATGCAGACTACAGTTTTTGTTCCAAGAACTGCCTTAATGAATAAACAATGGGTGCAATTGTGGGTGCAATGGGTGTATTATTGTACCAAGCACCATGATGTAGGATTAAGCCTTCAACAAAAAGCAAAAGTCCAAACTATTTTAGTGGAAGCTTTAGATACATTAAGAATACCTGTAGACTTGGCTCTATTTTTAGATCAGCTCTACAGCAAAATACGAAAGGTTGTCATAGAATGAG
>CADBTK010000139.1 GCA_902797585.1 Erysipelothrix rhusiopathiae | reverse complement strand
TTAAAAGCTCCATTTTATTCATTTGTGCATTAAACCACTGATCGGCCGCTAATACTCCTGCAACAATACACATAGCACTGGTTCCTAGTCCTCGTTGAAAAGGAACATCATTATCAATGTGAAGGGTGAAAGTTGGTCGTTTTTTACCAAGAAAATCACACACATGATAAAACGATTGAACTACTAAATTGTCCTCATTTTGAAATTCAGATGGACATCCGGTTACTTTCAATTCATCGCTTTGTTCAAAGGAAAAGGTTGCCCACCATTCCAAAGCCATCCCTAAACAATCAAAGCCAACTGCACAGTTGGCTGAGGTAGCAGGAACAGAGACTTTAATCATGGAACCACTCTTTCATTGTTTTTGTGACTTGTTCCTTCATTTGCTCGATTGTAATAACGGACTCATGACGAACTGGCAAAGATTCCAATTCTGCCAATCCAGTTGGTATCTTATCTTGGCAAATGGTACCCAATTGTTTCATGGCATCCCATTCATCTTTCGCTTCTTTATTTAATGCATCCAATACATCCACACTAAATTTATATGGAGAAGCAGTTGCTAAAGAAACCATCGGACGATCGTTTGCTTCTTTTGCAATTTCATACCCAATGGCTGTATGTGGGTCTAATACAACATTTGTTTCTTTATATGTATTGGCAATAACTTCTTTGGTTTGTTGGTCATCTACATAGCCACAACCAAATAAAGATTGAAGTCTTTCTAACATTTCTTGCCCAATAGAGTATTTCCCTTTTTGAGCTAAATCATCCATACATTTCTTAACAAATTGTGTATCTTTTCCACTCATGTAATACAACAATCGTTCCAAGTTAGAAGAAATCAAAATATCCATACTTGGGGAAATTGTTTGAATGAAGTCACGATTGCGATCATACACTCCAGTTTTAAAGAATTCTGTTAATACATTATTGGCATTGCTGGCAACATAGAATTTTTCTACTGGCAATCCCATCATATATCCATAGTATCCAGCTAAGATATCACCAAAGTTTCCTGTTGGAACACTAAAACTTACCTTATCTCCGATTTGGATAGCACCTTGTTTTACTAATTGCTTATAACTTTCAAAGTAGTAGACAATTTGTGGTACTAAACGACCAATATTAATACTATTAGCAGAGGTCAATAAGATATTATTTTCTTTGGCAATTTGTTGCAATTCTGGATTTAAGAACAATTGTTTCACTTGGCTTTGCGCATCATCAAAGTTTCCTTTTACTCCATACACTTGTACGTTGTTTCCACGTTGAGTCACCATTTGACGATATTGGATTTGTGATACTTTTTGATCTGGATAGAATACAATAATTCCTGTATCTTTCACATCTTGGAATCCAGATAAAGCTGCCTTTCCAGTATCTCCACTTGTTGCTGTTAAGATTAAAGCTTTCTGATTAGTTGTTTGCAATGCTTTTTGCATCAATTGTGGCAACAAAGTTAATGCCACATCTTTAAAAGCACTGGTTGGTCCATGGAATAATTCACATACGTATATATCCCCTACTTTTTTAAGCGGAGTAACTTCCGAAGCTGTAAATAATCCTGTTCCATACGCATTGACAATACAATCTTTTAATTCTTCTTCACTATAGTCTGGTAATAATTTAGAAAGAATCATAATGGCATTTTCCATATATGTTTGATTACAAATTGTTTCTAAGTCAAAAGAGAGTGTGTCAATATCTGGCCACACATACAATCCACCATCATCAGAAATCCCTTCTAAAATCGCTTGTTTAGAACTGACTTTTTTATCGCTATTACGCGTTGATTCATATATATTAAACATGGTTAAGGCCTCCTTGAAAATGTATATATGATATGATACAATGTCAACACTTTAAAAACAAGTGTTTTAAAGTTGTAACCAAAGGCGATTTTACTGTTGTGAACTCGCCTTTAAATCTTATTAAGAATAGGGAGAAATTCATGCTGAAAATTACCAAGTTTGGTGGTAGTTCTGTAGCCAGTGCTAC
>CADBTK010000138.1 GCA_902797585.1 Erysipelothrix rhusiopathiae | reverse complement strand
TAAAGAGAACATATTATTCCCAAAGGCTTCTCTTCGTCCTGATTGAATATATACATCTTCTGGAATCAATGCAGGCATCAATAATTCTTGTGCATCTTTCGCATTCATTTCTTCACGGATAATCGTCTCAATTTTTTCTAAGACTTTTTTACCCATCGGCATAATCATATACATTCCCGCACTGCTTTTCTTAATCATTCCAGCACGAACTAATAGATTACTTGATACGCTATCTTCATCTTTGGCGTCTTCTCTTAATGTATAGAAAAAACTTTTACTTAGTCTCATAATCAAAATCTCCTTTTTCGAATCATCGCATGGTCTTCTTTGTCTCCATCGAATTCCATATATACAATCTGCATGGGTTTATTACAGATCTCTAGGTTTTGACCTTCTTCATCATACACTGATTTTAAAGAAATCTCAGTACTTTTTATATGTGGCCCAAAGATTTCCAATGAATCATTTATGCTGAATTTATTTCGTACGACAACTTTTGCCACAGACTCTTTTACTTCTAAAATTTCTGCTACAAATTCTTGGGTTACCGTTTCGTCATGGTCTTGATAAAGTTGTACATCATAACCAGGAATCCCTTTATAAAAACCAGGTCCGGTTTGACGATTCTCTGCTTTCGCTATTTCTTTTTGACACGCTTCTAATTCTTCTTTCGTAATTGTTCCTTTTTCATAAATAGTATCAATACAACGACGATAGGCAGAAACAACCGTTGCTAAATAGTAAGCACTTTTCATTCGACCTTCTATTTTAAACGAGGCAATACCTGCTTTTAATAAAGGCTCTATCATTTCTAAGGCTTGTAAATCTTTACTGGACATACTAAATAAAGAATCTGGATGAGATACTTCTTTGTCTTGGTCCATTAAATGATATTTCCAACGACAACTTTGCGCACAACCTCCTCGATTGGCATCACGCAATGTCATATGATTACTTAATACACATCGTCCAGAATAAGAAATACACATTCCTCCATGAATGAATACTTCTAATGGCAAACTACTTTTCGAAGCGATTTGCTGAATATTTTCTAATGTACATTCTCTTGCTAAAACCACACGATCCATTCCCTGTTGTTGCCAATAAGCTACGGCAGCAGAATTTGTCGAAGAATGTTGGGTAGAAACATGTACTTCATAATTAGGATTTAGAGATTTTGCTAGTGTCATAATGGCAGGACTAGCAACAATAATGGCATGAATTCCTACTTCATCCAATGCCAATAAATATTCTTTTAATCCATCTAAATCTTGTTCATGAGGCAACATATTTACCGTTACATGTACATGGGCATTGTGTTCTTTGGCAAATTCAACCAATTCTTTCATTTCTTCTAGCGTAAAGTTACTAGCTCTGGAGCGTAATGAGAAAGATTTTCCTCCAATATAAACCGCATTGGCTCCATATAATATCGCAATTTTTGCCTTTTCAAGATTTCCTGCAGGTGCTAATAATTCTACTTTATTCATCATCATCACCCTTTTTCTTTATTGTTTCTTGTCCGTACCAAAGATCCGATCCATCGAATAATTCCAATCCTTCTTGATAAGCTTTTAAAACTTGAAGTGTCCAATTGTCATCATGGAAATAAGAATCAATACGGAAACGTTGAATTCCACACGCTTGTAAACGTTGATATTGATCAATACTTTTCATTTCTGCTTCGGTAAAGATATGTGTACCTGTGTCATCTTGAACAATTGGCATACGATCTTCTCTTGTCTGTTCAATCAAATCAAAAGAGTAATCATCTTTCCATTCAATGCCATGTGCTTGTAAATAATTAGAAACCAATGGTCTTTTTGAATATAAAATCGAATACGTTCCATGCAATAAGATTTCAATATTATTTTGATATTTAGCAATATTTTCAATCTCTTCTAAAGATAGTTCATGTGCTAAAGAGACACTTTGAATTCCTTGATCTAAATAATATTGCACATCCAAATGATTGGTAACTAATGTCTCTGGTTGATATATAAGACGATCAACCATATTCAATTTTTCAGCTAGAT
>CADBTK010000137.1 GCA_902797585.1 Erysipelothrix rhusiopathiae | reverse complement strand
CTTTCTTACTTCTGGATAGTTCTTCTTAATTAATCTTGAAGAAGCACTCTTATAGGCGTTGATAAACTTAGATATTTCAGTATTTGGATGTGCTTTGAACATGATATGAACGTGGTCTACACCATGATTCCATTCTAATAGAGTTATATTATAAGAAGGGGCTATCTTTTCAAAGATATTCCTAGCGAATAAAGAATGGTTATTATTATCTAATTTCATAATATTATGCGAATTTATTGTGTTTATTTACTCTTTATGACTGATTATATTATAGAACATTTCCCATTCCAATTCATCCCCGACTTTTAGAAGACCGGGGACTTTTTGGGAATTACGTTAAATTATCATTTGATAAAATACAGGCTTTCCCATATAATAGAAAACATCTTTCAAAGAAAGGGTGAGTGAGAGAATGGAAAAGTATTTCAAACTGAAAGAGAAAGGAACGGATGTAAAAACTGAGATAATTGCAGGGATTACAACCTTCTTGGCAATGGCTTACATCTTAGGTGTAAACCCAGCCATTTTAGGAGATGCAGGAATGGATACATCTGCTGTCTTCTTCGCAACAGCTTTAGCAAGTGGTGTTGCATCTATCGCGATGGGGTTAATCGCAAATTACCCAGTTGCCTTATCAGCGGGAATGGGAGTTAACGCTTTATTTGCTTATACAGTATGTGGAGCAATGGGATATTCTTGGCAAGCTGCTTTAGCTTCTGTCATGATTTCCGGGATTATCTTCTTAATTATTTCGGTAACAGGAATTCGTAAAATGATTATCGATGCAATTCCAGTTCAATTGAAATTAGCTATTGGTGCTGGTATTGGATTCTTCGTTGCATTTGTTGGATTGAAAAATGCTGGAATTATCGTAGCAAACCCTGCTACATTGGTTGGATTGGGTGACTTAACAAACCCAAGTGTATTATTAGCATTGTTCGGTTTAGCAATCACTATTGTTCTAGTAATGAAAAAAGTGCCTGCTGGTGTATTCGTAGGTATGGTCATTACCGCCGTAGTTGGAATGATCTTAGGTGGTATGGGGATTGAAGGAATGCCTTCCGTTCCTCAACAAATCTTCACTTCTAGCTTTGAAATCAGTACTGCAGGAAGCTTCTTAAGTGGATTCGATGAATTATTCTCAAGCCCATTTAACGCTTTCGTTATCTTGTTCTCCTTCTTATTCGTTGACTTCTTCGATACAGCCGGAACATTGGTTGCGGTTGGTAACAGTATCGGATTAATCAACGAAGATGGAGAAATGGAAGGTTTGGAAAAAGCTATGTTTGCTGACGCATTCGGTACAGTATTCGGTGCTGCATTAGGTACAAGTACTGTAACAAGCTTCGTTGAATCTTCTTCTGGTGTTGGAGTTGGTGGACGTACAGGTCTTACAGCTGTAACTACTGGAGTTCTATTCTTATTATCTGTATTTATTTCACCATTGATCTTGAGTACAGTTACTTACTCAATTACTGCACCAGCATTAATTGTTGTTGGTATCATGATGGCTCAACAAATGGCTGGAGTTGATTGGGATGACATGGCAATGGCTATTGCTGCAT
Organism: Erysipelothrix rhusiopathiae; assembly: GCA_902797585.1. Lineage (GTDB taxonomy): Bacteria > Bacillota_I > Bacilli_A > Erysipelotrichales > Erysipelotrichaceae > RUG14284. Next base: position 9,050 of record CADBTK010000137.1, on the reverse strand, counting down.
TCTGTACAATCATCTTCATGATCTTGTGTTACTCAATCTCTAACGGGATTGCCTTTGGATTCATCGCATACGTTATCGCATTATGTGCGGCTGGACGTTCGAAAGAAATCCACCCAATCATTTGGATCTTGTTAGTAATCTTCATTATTTACTTCGCAAGTCCTTACATGATGTAAGATAAGTTAAACGGTAAAGACTGTTGGAAACAACAGTCTTTTTTATATGGACTCCTATTGTTTAGAATCTCTAACTATTTTTAATGTAAACTACTTGTAAAGTAAACGTAAATATATTATTATTTCATTGTAAGGTTTTTTAGCTCGATTTGCTGACAATATTTTAGAATTCATCCTTGCCGAATTTATATAGTTCTTGTTCCGTTTTAAAGTATTTAGCAGAGACACTCGAGATGTCTGCTAACTCTTTATCCTATAAATGACAAAGATGATTTCTATCACGCAATAACCCTTACAATTCATAGAGCTAATATAAACAAGTCTAAAACTAACCTAATACACACTATACACACTACACACTATACACAATCTACATGTCTTAGCCTTGTTTATAAAATAAAGGAGAATCAAACGATTCTCCTTTTATTATGCTTTGTCTGGCGACATATCTTTATGATGCAAATATTGATCTTGGAAGGCTCCTTTAATAGAAGATACTCCTAGGCGTTTATCATAAATGGATGCCAATAACTCAACTGCTTCTTCTACACTCATGCGTGACATATTAATCATGACATCGTAGTTTTCTGGATCTCCCCATTTTCTGGACGTGTAATATTCATAAAAGCCTGAACGTTTTGAATCTTTAACTTGAACAAAGCGTTCGACTTTTTTCATTGGAACATTGTATTCATCCATTGCCCAGCGAATTCTATCTTCATAATCTTTATAAATAAAAACACTGATACAATTTGGATTATCTTTTAAGATATAGTCACTGCAACGTCCAATGATAACAGCAGATTCGGTATTAGCAATCGAGCGAATGAAATCCTTAGCCTTTTCATAGAATTGTCCATTAACACTGAACTCAGTAATACTTGAAAGACCAAAAGGCGAACGTGTCATAGTCAAAAATCCTGAATCATTTAAATTCTTTTCTTCAAAAAACTCTGGACTAATATCTAAATCATCCGCAATTTGTTTCATGATTTCTTTATTATAATAACCAATATCAAGATATTCAGCCAAGCGACGACCTATTTCACGTCCATTGGATCCGAATTGTCGACTAATGGTAAATACGATGTTTTTCTTCATACATTTATTATACTCAATTCCAAGAAAAAAAGAGAAGGTTTCTTCTCTTCTTATCCTTGTTGTTCTTTCATTACATCCGCATATTTTCTACGAGATGGGTGTAAGTTATCTACGTAGTAACGGATAGTCAAAGATCCAGCAACTTTTGTGCGAATTTTTGGTTCAACAATGAAGCCATCTCCTTCAAGCATTGCATCTAACATTGCTTTACAACATGGAGTAAGGTTTTTTGTTTTTGGCTCACATTCTTCATTGAAGTCTTTTGCGTTCACTTCGATGTATAACCACATCTTGTCGTGTGCTTCTTGTTTCATTTCTTGTAAACGAGTAGCATACTGATCTTGTGTCCACTTTGCCATATTACTATACCGTCCTTTCCACGATTACTACATTACACTTATGTTAAATAAAAATCAAGTTTTAGGGGCTCAATCGACTTGATGAGCATACCAATCCAACAAGTTTTGAAGGATCTCAATGGATAGTTTTGCCTCTTGTTCTGTAGTAATTCGGATTTTATCATAATGGTCAGATAAAATAGCACGACTAACATTATAATCTTCAGATAAGTGATCCATCCATTCGTCTTTTTGGTCCACTTGCGCTTGGGTAATGACTCCTTCAGAAACGATTGCTCCTTTTAAACCTTTCATATCTACAGGTACACTCCATTTAACTAATCCTGCATGACAGGCAAAAGATTGAACCTTATTGTTAGTCAATGCCTTAGTGTAGTTCTCTTTTTCACTGACTTCACATAAGTCACATGCTTTGGAACTTGTTTTAAATACTTTACAGAAATAGTTCTTTTCTTTGGCATCATTGACTTCTGCAATGTCTTGCACAAAGTAAGTTTGTAAGCCACAAATACGAGTGTATTCATCCATGGCTTTTTTCAATGCTTGGTATGCGTTCATAATATATTCTCCTTATAGTATTTCACTAGATATATTATCGCATACTTTCAAACGACAAAAAAGCGCTTTTCAGCGCTAGTTTACATTCCCGTGATTTCATGGAAAGCATGTTGAGCAGCAATGGCACCATCACTAGTTGCGGTAACGACTTGTCGCAAGACTTTCGCATTAACATCCCCTGCTCCATAAATTCCTTTTACTTTTGTTTCCATATTGGCATCCACCAATACATATCCATTTTCATCCGTGATATCTAACTCAGCTAATGCTTGTGTCATTGGATCTTGTCCTACATATGGGAAAATTCCTGCACACGCAATATCTTGTGTTTCATGTGTATCGACATTTTCTAAACGAATTCCAGATACTTTTCCATCTTGGCTTAACACTTCTTTTGGAACGTGTTTGACAATCACTTCAATTTTAGGATTATTTTTGATTTGTTCTTGGATATTTTCTTCTGCTCTAAAGACATCGCGTCGAATCACAATTGTGACTTTATCTACAAATTGAGTTAGGTATAAAGATTCTTCCAAGGCAGAGTTTCCTCCTCCTATCACAATAACTTCTTTATTTCTAAAAAAGGCTCCATCACATACCGCACAAAAGCTAACCCCTTTTCCAATGTTTTCAGCTTCTCCTGGAATATTTAGATTTCTTTCTTTTGTCCCAGTTGCTACAATAATAGCCTTGGCTTCAATGATAGTTCCATCCTCACATTCAATGGTTTTATCTTTGTTTACTTTTACTACATTTCCATATCCATATTCCGCCCCAAACATTGTGGCTTGTTCGAACATCTTAGCCGCTAAATCTGCCCCTGCTAATTCACCTGTTCCTGGGTAATTTGAAATTTTATGTGTTTTCGTTAATTTCCCTCCTGGAACACTATTTTCTAATATCAACGTTTTTAAACCGGCTCTTGATCCATAAACTGCTGCACTCATTCCAGCAGGACCAGCACCAATAATTACCAAATCGTATTGTCGCTCCATGACTTTTCCTCCTGTACTACATAATAAAGATCTTCTTGGCAAGACACATATTGACATGCCTTGTTAGGACTATTTTCTTCACTTAAAAGAATAGTATAAAGACCACTCTTTCGCCCTTGTTCTATTTCTTGTACCATATCCGTTATCAATATACAATCGTCATGCCCTTGATTCATATGGTCAGCAGCTTGCACGATTTCATTTGCTGAAGCATCTTGGTTTAATACAACTGTTTGAAATCCATTTTCTTTTAATAATTGAATCGTATGCATAGGTTGTTTTTGACAGGCAAAACATAAAACCGGTTGTTTATAATGATGAAACCATCCTTTATATCCAATCAATCCAACCACAATAAACACAAGAGATATTAATTGCGCTACTTTCATAGGACCCAGCATTAAAGAGTCTGAACGTAAAGCTTCAATCAAAAAACGAACCATTCCATACCAAATAAAATAGGCCCAACCACAGTCTCCATGTTTACGATAGGCTTTCTTACGGAAAATAAATGTAATGACAATCCAACCCACAATATTTAAAACACATTCAAATAAGAAAGTCGGTTGCCGATAGAACCCATCAATATACATTTTCTCTTTTATAAAGTTTGGAAAATGTTGATAAAAACTTTCCTTGACAACATTTCCATAGGCTTCTTGATTAAAAAAGTTTCCCCACCGTCCACAAGCTTGACCAATTAATACATTAGGTAAAAGTGCATCAGCCATTCGCCAAAAAGATACCTTACGATTCTTAAAATAGAAATAGGAATAGAGTAAACAAGCTAAGATTCCTCCATGAACAGCTAATCCCCCATTCCATATTTTAATAATTTCTTCAGGATACTTTGCGTAGTAAGACCATTGGAATAATACATAGTAAAAGCGCGCACCCAAAATCGCAACTAGGAAAGCCGGAATGGCATAATCTTCCAATAATGCCGGTCCATATCCCCATCGTTTCAACGTTTTTTGTGTGAGCGCATATGTAATGAATACACCTGTTAATATACACAAGGCATACCAAGTAATTTGAACCGGTCCAATGGCTAAAAAGACAGTTGGCGTCGGATTAAAGCTCATTGATAACCTCCGGTTCATCTTGGTTTTGTTCAATTTTCTTTAACACTTTTTCTTCGAATTCTTTCGCAGAATCAATTCCATTTTTAATCAATAAGAAGTTAGTAACCGCTGTTTCGATAATCGTTCCTAAAGGTCTTCCTGGACTTACCGGAATACGAATGCGTAAGATTTCTTCTCCAAGAATCTCTGTATATTCTCTTTGTTCAATTCCTACACGGTCATATTCAATGGAATCATCGAAAGGTTCTAGTTCAATATGAAGTTGCATCGTTGCTTGGCTTGCTAAGGCGCGAATTCCAAACATACGAGCCACATCAACAACTCCAACTCCACGCATTTCCATAAATCCTTTAATGAGTTCTGGTGTACGTCCTACTAAAGAGTTATGCATTTTGAAACAATCTACACGGTCATCCGCAATTAATTGGTGACCACGTTTAATCAATTCAAGGGCAATCTCACTTTTCCCTACACCACTGCGTCCTGTAATTAATACACCAATCCCGAAAATACGCATGAATTCTCCGTGAATGATGATAGACTCTGCTAATTTTTCATCCAAAAAGTTTGTGATATTTACTATCGCATTACTTGTCGGCGTTTCCGTAATTAAGACAGGGAAGTTCTTGCGTTTGGCAATATCCAATAATACAGCTGGACATTCATAACCATGCGCAATGACAATTGCCGGGATATCATCGTTGGTTAAAAATTCAAAACTACGGCGTTGATCCACTTCATCCATTTCTTGTTCGATAAAACGGCATTCTTTTTCACCCATGACAGACAATCGATTAATAGGCGTTTCTGGGAAATATCCTGCTAATTCTAACCCTGGACGGTTAATTTCTGCCATGACGATTTGACGATCAAGTGCCGCATCATCTCCGCTAATAATAGCCAACGAAAACTCATCGGCTAAATCTCTTACTTTAACTGTTTTCATTCACTCACCCTCTCTCTAATAGAGGCTTTAAATATTGCCCGGTATAACTATCTTTCGTATCGGCAACCGTTTCCGGTGTTCCAGTTACTACAACCATTCCACCATCTTGTCCACCTTCCGGTCCCATATCAATAATCCAATCGGCACACTTAATCACATCTAAGTTGTGCTCAATGACTAAAACGGTATCCCCATGCGCAACTAGTCTTTGAAGGACATCAATTAATTTTTTCACATCGTGACTGTGTAAACCTGTTGTTGGTTCATCCAATACAAACAATGTTTTTCCTGTTGCCTTCTTTTGTAGTTCACTGGCTAGTTTTACACGTTGTGCCTCTCCTCCAGATAATGTGGTCGCACTTTGTCCTAGTTTAATATAAGACAATCCCACATCATATAATGTTTGTAGTTTATGGCGAATCTTCGATACAGACGAGAAGAATTCTAAAGCTTCTTCGACTGTCATATCTAAGACATCCGCAATTGTTTTTCCTTTATAACGTACTTGAAGCGTTTCTTCATTATAACGTGATCCGCCACATTGATCACACGCTACATAGACATCTGGCAAAAATTGCATGGAGATTTTTAAGATTCCATCTCCTTGACACGCTTCACAACGTCCTCCTTTAACATTAAAGGAGAAACGTCCTTTGTCATATCCTAACATACGTGCCTCTTGCGTTTGTGCAAATAGAGTACGAATGTCATCAAAGACTCCTGTATAAGTAGCTGGGTTAGATCGTGGCGTACGTCCAATTGGATCTTGCCCAATTTCCACTACTTTATCAATATGTTCTAATCCTTTCAAGGCTTTGACTGCACCACCTTTGGTGCGAACTTTCCCCATCTTGGCTTGGATTGTTTTGGTAATAACTTCGGTAACTAAAGAACTTTTTCCCGAACCTGATACTCCGGTTACTACTGTAAAGGTTCCTAATGGAACATCTACATTAACATTCTTTAAGTTATTTTGAGCAGCGCCTACTACTTTTAATTTCTTACGATTCCCTTTTCTTCTCTCTTTAGGAATCTCAATTTTTTTACGGCCACTTAAATAGTCCCCTGTAATCGAATTCGGATTATCCGCCACTTCTTGTGGAGTACCCGTAGCTACTACTTGTCCTCCATGGATTCCAGCTCCTGGTCCAATATCCACTACATAGTCACTGGCCCACATTGTATCTTCATCGTGTTCTACTACGATTAATGTATTTCCTAAATCACGCATTTCTTTTAAGGCAGAAATTAAACGATCATTATCTCTTTGGTGCAATCCAATACTTGGCTCATCCAATACATACATCACTCCGGTTAATTTAGAACCAATTTGGGTAGCCAAGCGAATACGTTGGGCTTCTCCTCCAGATAAAGTAGAAGCTAAACGATGCAAGGTTAAATAATTTAATCCCACTTTATTTAAGAAAGACAATCGATTTTGAATCTCTTTAATGACTAAATGAGCAATCTTGGCTTTCATTTCATCCAACTGTAATGTATCCATGAATTCTTCTGCTTCTTTGATGCTCATTTGTGTCCATTGGGCAATATTCTTTCCACCCACTTGAACCGATAAAGCTTGTTGGTTCAAACGGTCACCATGACAAGTTGGACACTCTTGATCAGAAATAAATGATCCATACCATTCTCGGCTAAATGCAGAACCTGTTTCCATGAAACGACGTTCAATCATTGGGCAAACCCCTTCAATGTATTCATTCTTTGTTTGAACAATTCCGCTACGAGATTCTAATCGATATGCGATAGGAACATCCGATCCATATAATAAACAATTCAATACTTTTTTATTAATCTTTTTGATTGGAATATTGATATCCACTTGATAGTAATCAATCATAGCTTTAAAGCGTTGCCACTCTAAGTTTTCTGTATTTACAATATTTTTATAGTAACGAATCGCTCCTTGTGAAATTGACAAATCCCAATCTGGAATTAATAAGTCTAAGTCGACAGTTTGAGTGATTCCCAATCCTTTACAAGTTGGACAAGCTCCAAAAGGTGCATTAAAAGAGAATAGTTTTGGTTCTAGTTTTGGCACAGAGAATCCACAAATTTTACATGCATAATTACTTGAAAATAGCGTTTCTTTTTCTGGTGTATGTAAAATGGCCAATCCATCTCCAATTTTTAAAGCTGTTTCTAGTGAATCAAAGAATCGAGAACGATTATCTTTTTTCACAATACGGTCAACCACCGCATCAATCGAATGTTTCTTATTCTTTTCTAATTCTGGGACTTCTTCTATTGGTAAAATGTCTCCATCTACACGTACTCGCACAAATCCATCGGCTTGTAATTTGGTAAGAAGGTCTTTATGTGTTCCTTTTTTTCCAGAAATCACTGGCGCCATAATTGTACAACGTGTCCCTTCTTCCAATTCCATAATTTTATCAACCATTTCTTTAATGGTATTTCCTGTAATAGGAATATCATGGTTTGGACACACTGGCGTTCCTACACGCGCATACATCAAGCGTAAATAATCATAGATTTCTGTTGCGGTTCCTACCGTTGAGCGTGGATTATTAGATGTTGTCTTTTGATCGATAGAAATTGCTGGCGACAATCCTGTAATTTCATCTACATCTGGTTTTTCGCTATTCCCTAAAAATTGACGAGCATAACTCGATAAAGACTCCATATAACGCCGTTGTCCTTCGGCATAAATCGTATCGAACGCAAGAGATGTTTTCCCTGAACCTGATACACCGGTTAATATGACCATTTTTTCTCTTGGTATCGATATATTTATATTTTTTAAATTGTTTTCACGGGCCCCTTTGACCACTATATTTTTCTGTTCCATAGTCACTAAATTATACCATAAATAGACCATTTAATTTCCATCATACACTTACAAAAAAATCCTTGGTAACCAAGGATTTTATATAAAGAGAGAAATAAATTCTTATTTAATAATATAGGTGTCTTCTTCTTTCGAAAAAGCTTCCTTTAGTTTTTTCGACAATTCTTCATTGGATACTAAATCTTTTAATACAATGACACGAGGATATTGTCTCATCTGGTGTTCAATATCTAAACCTACCACAAATAAATCCGCCATCATAGGATTTACTTCTGATAAAGAAGTATGCCCGACAGAAATGGTGTGTAGGCCCATATTTTTCAGGATATTTTGTATATTCATTTCGACCATCATGGAACTGCCAAGTCCAGATCCACAACAGCACATAATTGATCGAATCTTTTTCATTATCTTATCCTTCTTTCAAAAGGTTTTTAATCGTATCTTCTAAATCACTGGCGGTTAGTTGAAATTCTTTTTGTAGATAATCAGCTGTCCCTACTTGACCAAAACAATCTTTAACTCCATGTCTTTTAAAAGGGATATTTATGCCACACTCAGCCACCACTTCTGCTACAGCACTTCCTAATCCTCCAATAACGGAATGGTTTTCAAAGGTCACAATTGCCTTTTTGCCTTTTGATTCCGACAGAATTAAATCTACATCTAAAGGTTTAATCGTAAACATATCGATTACTTCACAAGAAATACCTTCTTCTTGTAAATGTTGTGCACAATCCAGTGCATCACTTACTAATTGTCCAGCTGTAATAATCAATACATCTTGACCTTGTGCAAGCACATTTCCTTTTCCTAGAGAAAAAGTAGATCCTTTTTGGTATACATTACGAACCGGTTTACGATTCGCGCGGAAATAATGGATTCCTTCCATTTTCGCAAACTCTTTTACTACCCAATCCAATTGTGTATCATCGGCTACATCTACTACTATTGCCCCAGGAATTTCACGCATCATTGCCACGTCTTCAAATGATGTATGTGT
>CADBTK010000136.1 GCA_902797585.1 Erysipelothrix rhusiopathiae | reverse complement strand
TCATCGTTGACAGTAATTAAGACTGTACCTTCTAAAGGTAACTGCATACCCGCTGCTTCTTCACTTTTGAAACATGCTTCTCCAACGGTACTAGCCATTCCTAAGACTTCTCCTGTTGAACGCATTTCCGGTCCTAAGACAGGGTCCACTTCTTGGAACATGTTGAATGGGAAGACAGCTTCTTTTACTCCATGGTATGGGATATTTCTATCCTTTAAGTTTGGTACAGGACTTTCTTTTCCTGTTAATTCTGAAGTAATAATTTCAACCGCTAATGGCACCATTCGAATGTTACATACTTTAGAAACTAAAGGTACGGTACGACTGGCTCTAGGGTTGGCTTCTAATACGAAGATTTTTCCATCTTCAATCGCATATTGCATGTTCATTAATCCCTTAACATGCATTTCTTGTGCAATTCGTCTTGTGTAATCACGAATGGTTTCTAAGTTTTCTTGGCTGATATGTTGGCTTGGGATGATACAAGCGGAATCTCCAGAGTGAATTCCAGCTAGTTCAATGTGTTCCATAACCGCTGGTACATAGGCGTGTTGCCCATCACTGATCGCATCGGCTTCACACTCTAAGGCGTGGTTTAAGAAGCGGTCAATTAAGATCGGACGATCTGGCGTCACACCAACAGCGGCATTCATATAGTCAGCCATATTGGCATCATCATAAACAACTTCCATTCCACGTCCACCTAGTACATAACTAGGACGAACCATACAAGGGTAACCAATCTTATTGGCAATTTGAATGGCTTCTTCTACAGTAGTGGCCATACCGCTTTCTGGCATTGGAATGTCTAATTTTTCCATCATGGCTCTAAATAAGTCACGATCTTCTGCTAAGTCAATCACTTCAGGACTCGTTCCTAAAATCTTAACACCATTCTTTTCAAGTTCAGCGGCAATGTTCAATGGTGTTTGTCCACCAAATTGGGCAATGACTCCTACAGGTTTTTCTTTTTCATAAATACTGAGAACATCTTCTAGTGTTAATGGTTCAAAGTATAATTTGTCACTTGTATCGTAATCGGTAGATACTGTTTCTGGGTTACAGTTAACAATAATGGTTTCAAAACCTAATTGTTTTAAAGATTGAGCGGCATGCACACAACAGTAGTCAAATTCAATCCCTTGTCCAATACGGTTAGGACCTCCACCTAAAATCATAATTTTCGGTTTGTCGCTGATTGGGTTAGTTCCACTGGTTGTATTATATGTGGAATAGTAGTAGGCGCTATCTTGTGTACCGGCTACATGTACTGGATCCCAATTTTCTACTACATTTAATTTTTCTCTTTGGAATCGAACTTCGCTTTCACTAATATCTAATATTTGGGCTAAGTAAGCATCGGAGAACCCATCTTTTTTCGCTTGAATTAATGCTTGATCGCTGACATCTTTTGTAGAAAGTAGGTTTTCTTCTTCCTCAACCAATTCTTGCATTTGTTCAATGAACCAATGTTTTACTTTTGTGATGTCATGAATTTCATCAATAGTCGCTCCTTTTCGTAGAGCTTCATACATGATGAAGTGACGTTCACTGCTCGGTGTAATTAATAATTGTAATAACTCTTCTTTAGACATGTCATTATAGGCATTGACATATCCAAGACCATAACGATCTTTTTCCAAGGAACGAATGGCTTTTTGGAAAGCTTCTTTGTATGTTTTACCAATACTCATTACTTCTCCAACCGCGCGCATTTGTGTTCCTAGTTTATCTTCGACACCTTTGAACTTTTCAAAAGCCCAACGTGCAAATTTTACAACGACATAATCGCCACCTGGTTTATACTTGTCTAAAGTCCCATTCTTGCCACAAGGAATATCTTTTAACGTTAAACCAGTTGCCAGTTGCGCAGAAACCAGTGCAATAGGGAATCCAGTCGCCTTAGAGGCAAGGGCAGAAGAACGAGAAGTTCTTGGGTTAATCTCAATAACAATAATACGATCGGTTTTCGGGTCGTGAGCAAATTGGACATTGGTTCCACCAATGACACCAATGTGTTCAACAATCTTATAAGCTTGTTCTTGTAAACGATCTTGTAAATCTTGTGAGATGGTCAACATTGGCGCCACACAGAAGGAATCTCCTGTATGAACTCCTAATGGGTCAACGTTTTCAATGAAACAAACAGTAATCATATTGTTGTCTTTATCACGAACAACTTCTAATTCTAATTCTTCCCATCCAAGAATGGATTCTTCAACTAATACTTGGCCTACAAGGCTGGCTTGTAAACCACGAGCACATACGGTGCGTAGTTCTTCTTGGTTATAAACCAAGCCACCACCGGCTCCTCCCATGGTATACGCTGGACGTAATACAACAGGATAATTCAACTCTTCTGCAATTTCTAATGCTTGTTCTACCGAATAAGCTACTTCACTGCGTGCCATTTCAATGCCTAACATATCCATGGTCTTTTTAAATTCAACACGGTCTTCACCACGCTCAATGGCGTCAACTTGAACACCGATGACTTCTACATTGTATTTATCAAGGATTCCTTCCTTATACAATTCGGAACAGAGGTTCAATCCAGATTGTCCTCCTAAGTTTGGCAATAGAGCATCCGGTCTTTCTTTCTGGATAATCTGTTCCAAACGATTGACATTTAACGGTTCAATATAAGTTTGATCCGCCATTTCTGGGTCAGTCATGATCGTTGCGGGGTTGGAGTTAACCAACACGATCTCGTATCCGAGTGAACGTAAAGCCTTACAAGCTTGTGTTCCCGAGTAATCGAACTCACAAGCCTGACCTATCACAATCGGACCTGATCCGATGATCAGGATTTTGTGAATATCAGTTCTTTGTGGCATAGAGGGTCTCCTTTATTCTTTTTTCATTGTAACTATTATATAGGAAAGTGAGCCAGAGTCCTATAAAAAAATCAATTTTTTAGTCTAGATTGGACACTTGTTTTTTTATGGTTCTTGTCCATAATAAATAGAGAAGACTTTGTCTATAAATATTGTTTATAATGGGTCTAAATATTTATATCTACTGGAATGAATCTCATTTTGATAGAATAATTACATAGTGAAAGGAAAAGAGTACCTTTATGAAAAAAGTATGTACAATTCAAGATATTTCTTGTTTAGGGAAATGTTCGATTACAGTTGCTTTACCATTATTAAGTGCCATGGGAGTAGAAACCGTGATTTTACCAACGGCTGTACTATCTACACATACCATGTTTGATGGTTTTACAGTAAAAGATCTAAGCGATCAATTGTTACCAATTGTCGACCACTGGAAAAGCCAAGATGTTCAATTTGATGCTCTATATACAGGATATTTAGGATCGGTTGAAGAGATTGAACTTGTGAAACAAATCTTTGAGAAATTAAAAGGAAGCGATACGATGATCTTTATTGATCCTGTTATGGCGGATAATGGAAAACTTTATCCAGCCTTTGATATGGACTATGTTAAGGCCAATGCACAATTATGTAGTTATGCCGATATTATTGTTCCAAATTTAACAGAGGCATGTTTTATGACAGGAATGGAATATAAAGAAGAGTATGATGAAGCATACATTCTTGAATTATTAGATAAATTATCAAAACTAGGTGCTAAAAAAGTTGTGGTTACGGGAGTTTCTTTACAACCTGGGAAAACAGGTATCTATGGTTTGGATACAGAAACAGGAAAAACCTTTACGTATCAAAACGATTGGGTTAATGCCACTTATCATGGAACAGGAGATATTTTCTCCAGTGTCAGTGTAGGAGCTTTAGTACAAGATTATTCAGAAGTGGATGCTTTTGGACTAGCAGCAGATTATACAGCTGAAACGATTAAAGAAACATTATCCGATCCAAGAAAACCTTGGTATGGAGTGAATTTTGAAACAACGATTCCTTGGTTATTAGAACATATGAAAGACAAACAAGAAGGGTAGAAAGAAATACTCTTCTTTTTCTTGTATAATGAATATAAGACAAGGAGAGTGTAGGATATGAAAAAAATGTGCACATTGCTTCTTTCATTAGCCATGATACTTGGATTGTGTTTGCCAATCAATGCCAAAGAAGATATGACACCGGAAGAAAAAGCGGCGATTGAGTTAGTAGAGAAGATGGCTAAATATGCTGAAGAAGAGGATTATGATCGATTTGAAGAATTATTTTATAAAGCCGATGATGAAGTGATCGATGGCTATTATGATCAAGATTTTTCCTTTTTAGAGGGAGCGAAAGTTGCCGCAAAATTAATGGCGAAGAAAGGTAAGATTAGCGTGGTCGGTGTAACATACTATGATAATTCAAATGCTATGGCGCCACAATTTATCTCCGATACCATTGTGATGGTAAAACGAGGAAGTAAGTATTATATGGACTATCGCAATAGTTCAATTCGTCGTTTGAAAAAAGAACTTATAAAACAAGGCGTTTTCCCTAAACTTTGGTTGGCTCCAGAAACAGATAATATCATTCACCTTGATGAGAACAATTATATGTATGCCTACAAAGATTTCTATATGGATGATTGCGTATATGCTCAACCAGCTTATATGTGCCAAAAAGAAAATGGGGATGTAGAAATGCAAGTATGGGTGAATAATGGAATGAGTAGCGATGCTCATTATATAACGGCGGAAATTGTTTGTGTTGATAAAGATTTGGGAGAAGTGGTGAATGATATATTTAATGTTGACATCACAGCAAAAAAAGAATCATCCACATGTGCCACTATTATTATTCCAGCAGAGAAAGTAAAAACAGGTAGGGAACAATGGATATATATGGATACATCCATTGTGTTACGATCCGCTAGCGAAGAAGTATAGTGAATAATAGAAAATCCAACCAATAAAATGGTTGGATCTTTTTTTAACAATTTTCTAATGCTTGGGAAAGGTCTTCTATAATATCATCGATATTTTCGATTCCTACAGAAAAACGAATTAAGTCAGGACCAACACCGGCAGCTACTAATTCTTCATCGGTTAATTGGCGGTGAGTAGAGCTTGCTGGATGCAATACACAAGTACGTGCATCCGCAACGTGCGTGGCAATCATGGCTACTTTTAAGTTTTTCATAAACTCTTCAGCTGCTGTTCTTCCTCCTTTAACACCAAAGGAAACAACTCCACAACTACCATTTGGTAAATATTTTTCTGCCAATTCATAATCGACGTCGCCTTCTAGTTTAGGATATTTTACCCATGCTACTTTTGGATGGTCTTTTAAGAATTTAGCTACTGCCAATCCATTTGCGGCATGTCGTTCCATACGAACGGCTAAAGATTCCAATCCTAAGTTGACATAGAAAGCGTTTTGTGGGGCTTGAATGGCTCCGAAGTCGCGCATTAATTGAGCGGTAGCTTTGGTAATAAAGGCGCCTTCTAAACCAAATTTTTCAGCATATGTAATTCCATGATAACTTTCATCTGGCGTTGTTAGACCAGGGAATTTTTCGGCATGAGCCATCCAGTCAAATTTTCCACTATCGACAATACATCCACCAACACTGGTGTCATGTCCATCCATATATTTTGTTGTAGAGTGAATCACAATATCGGCTCCCCATTCAATTGGACGACATAAGATTGGTGTGGCAAAGGTATTATCAATAATTAAAGGCACACCATGATCATGGGCAGCTTTGGCAAAGCGTTCAATATCTAATACATTTAATGCTGGATTGGCAATGGTTTCCCCAAAGACAGCTTTTGTATTGTCTTTAAAAGCGGCTTCTAATTCTTCATCACTACATTTTGGGTCGATGAAAGTAAAATCAATTCCCATCTTTTTCATGGTGACATTAAATAAGTTAAATGTTCCTCCATAAATGGAAGAAGAACACACTACGTGATCACCTTGTGTGGCAATATTGAAAACAGAGAAGAAACTAGCGGCTTGACCACTACTAGTTAACATAGCGGCGCTTCCGCCTTCTAAAGCAGCAATTTTTGCGGCAACCATATCATTGGTTGGATTTTGAAGGCGCGTATAAAAATAACCAGAAGCTTCTAGGTCAAATAATTTTCCCATATCTTCACTGGTATCATATTTAAAGGTAGTACTTTGAATAATAGGAATCATTCTTGATTCACCATTTTTTGGACTATAACCGGCGTGTATACATTTGGTTTCTTTTTTCATTAGCAATCTCCTTTTACTATGTGCCCATTCTATCAAAATAAAAGAGGTCGTTGTAGACCTCAATTTCTTATACCAAATATAAATATAATTTATA
>CADBTK010000135.1 GCA_902797585.1 Erysipelothrix rhusiopathiae | reverse complement strand
CTCGTCGTCCAAGGGCATTGATTCACATTGACAGTCCTGTTGGAATATCAAATTCCTTTAACTGTTACATCCTCTTTTTAGAACTTGTTAAAAAAGATAAGAATCCTTTTTGTGTAAACAATTGATCTTTTAATGTTTGAAGTTCTTCATAGGAAATGGTGTTATATTCTGCCTTAGAAAGTAAGGTAACTAATGTTTGAATGAGAGAACGAATCTTTACCCATTGATCAATACTTGTTTCCGTAGCATCCGCTAGGGTATGAATGTTGGTATCGTCCATTAAACATTCATAGTACATAGGCAACGTACTAAAAGAAGTAAATTGTTCTTTTTTTAGAATGTTTGTAAATAAAGGTGCCATTTCTTTTTGAAGAATAATTAATGCGGCTTTGGCATAAAATAATACAGAGGCTGAATAATCAGCTTGGCTATCTTTGTCATAGAATTCTTCTAAGTCTACCGCAGCTTCAATAGGATCTAAACAATTGTTAGGTAAGCTTTCGTATTCTTTTGGATCGATATTTAATAAGGTATAGAAATCTTCTTCATCTTCAGGCTCTTGTTGGACTGGAGGGACCATATTTTCTAAGTCCATGTCATTCATCATATTTTTAGCCATATTCATCATGTCTTCTTTTTCTTCTTCTGACATGTTGTTTATCATATTATTAATTGCATCAAAGTCTATATTTGGAAATTTCATGCTTTTCCTCCTAACGTGTTTCCATTATAAAAAAGACCACCGAAGTGGTCAAATGTTAGTTTTTATGACGAATGATAGCTTTGTAGATTTCTTTGTATGCCGCAAAGGCTACACCGCTGATTGGCCAAATAATCCAAGTGGCTTGCCATCTAAATGTGATAAAACTAATCGCCAAGTATAAAGTGGTAACAATTGCCCAATAAACGCCATCGTATTTCGACGCTCTTTTGTTTAAACGCGTATAGTCGCCTTCTTCTAAGAGTTGTTGGAATCCTCCTTGAACAATAGAAGTAGAAACGATAAGTTTAACACCAATGGCAATAGTGGCTAGTAAGAGTGCGACTCCATAAATGGAATACACTTCATTCCCACTGATTTCATCATACATTACGAGCATTAATAACGGAATGGAACTTTCTACACACAATACGATTCCAATAATCATAGAGCGAGTATATGTAGAAGCATATTGTTTCTTTTTCTCTTGTACCATTCCACTTACGCCATAGGCTGTTTCAATATTGGTCTCTTCTAGAAAAGAAAATTCATTTCCTTTTAATCCCATGGATATAAATAACCCTACCGCAATAGAAATCATAGCCAATAAGACAATAGATCCACAAATACCTCCTACATCTTCAGAGATAGGAAGGGCTCCATATTCAGCAAGACCTGCTAGTAATACAACAGGAATCGGTGAAAGAATACACAACATGACCCCGATAGAAATAATAGAAGATGACTTTTCTTTATATTGAAGAAAGTCGTTGGCTTGTTCCATAGAAATCATACGAATTTCTTCATTCATTCCATTATCTTCCATAGGAGTTTCTAATTCTTGTTCTATCTCATCTTTTAATAAGTAATCGGTGGATACACTGAAGAGTTGTGCCATTTGAATAATCTTTTTAATATCGGGTATCGATTGGGCACCTTCCCATTTGGATACCGATTGTCTTGATACACCTAATTGATCCGCCAATTCTTCTTGGCTCCATCCATTCTTTTTTCTAAGTTCAATAATCTTGTCAGCTAAAATCATAACCTGACCTCCTTTGTGTCTACACTTTAGACTTTTATCAAGTTGCCTACTACCAACTGGGCTTAGAAATGTGTCAACTGGCAGTTGCGTAGTATAAAAAAACGCCTATTTCTAGGCATATTCACCAAAAATGGCGGAGTCGGTGGGATTCGAACCCACGTGCCCGTGAAGGCAACTCGATTTCGAGTCGAGCTCGTTATGACCACTTCGATACGGCTCCAGTGTGTTTATTGTAGCACACTTTATACTTCAATAATCTTGGAAACACCTGAGACTTGGTTACGTTGGGCATCGGTTAATTGATTAGTGACAAGAATATCGGTTTCTTTGAAGCGAGCAGTAATATAAGGGGCTCTTTTTTCGAATTTCGATGCATCACAAGCCATGACGATCTTTTTAGATTGTGCGACCAAATGGCGTTTAATTTCTAATTCCGGATAGTGCACGGTGGTAAAACCGTTGGAATCGGCGAATCCATCGGTTCCTAATATCGCAATATCAATTCCAATAGAGTCAATTGTTTGAATGACAGAATCTCCATATGTACGCAGTCCTGTATTAAATAATTCTCCTCCACACACAATTGTTTTAATATCCATGACACCTGCGCGATAAGCCACTTCAACGTTATTAGTAACAATCACAATATTTTTCTTATTTGCTAAAGCGGGTAGACCTAAAGTTAATGTGCTTCCAGCATCAATATAAGCAATTTGGTTTTCTTCGATTAGATTTAAGGCGCGCACTCCAACAATTCGTTTGTTGGCAATATTTTCTTTTCGACGCACATTGATAGATACTTCTTCTAAAGAAGAAATGCTTTT
>CADBTK010000134.1 GCA_902797585.1 Erysipelothrix rhusiopathiae | reverse complement strand
AGTTCAGATACATTTATCGAAGTGATCGAGTAATAAAAAGAGTGGAATGCTTACAAACCACTCTTAAGAGTAAATATTAGTTGAATACCATTTTGGATACTGTTTTTACTTTTTTGGTATTCTATGCATGTAAACAATATTGCTACTTTCGCGTTAAACTAAGGGATGTTTATTGTTTTGTTTGGTAGGGAGTTACTCTCGCCACCTCCACCAAGTGATACTAACTCGAACTACAAAGTTCGAGTATTATTTTATATAGAGATAACTATGTCTTATTAAGAAACGAGACCTATATGAAAAACTATGGAATAATAGATAAGTTAAAGAGTTTTCTTCCATCCGAGAAAAAATACCAAACGCCTAATCCATTAACGACCGTTCGAATTGATGCTTCCAGTGTATGTCAACTTCGTTGTGCAGGATGTGGGTTTCAAAAAAGCAATGGGCGACAGTTAGGTTATGGATTTTTGACATTAGAAAACTTTAAAAATTTCATTGATAAAAATCCTCAAATCAAACGTGTGGAATTATCCAACTATGGAGAAATCTTTTTAAATCCGCAACTGATTGATATTATGGCTTATGCACATGAAAAAGGGGTTGAATTGGAAGCTTCTATGGGTGTTAACTTTAATACCGTCTCTGAAGAACAAATTCAAGCTCTAGTCGATTATGAATTTCGTTTTGTATCCTTTTCTATTGATGGAGCGAGCCAAGAAAGTTATTCAAAATATCGTATAGGTGGGAATTTTGATCAAGTAATCTCCAACGTAAAACGACTTCAAGAAGTGAAAAGGGAACGAGGAGCGATCTATCCAAAGCTACAATGGCAATTTGTTCCTAATGAGCACAATGAAGATGAAATCCTTCAAGCTAAAGAAATGGCCCAACAATTGGATATTCCTATCTTCTTTAAACTAAATTTCTTACCAAGCTATAAACCCAAAGACCCTGAGAAGTTAAAAAGAGAAACAGGGTTATCGGAAGTCACTCGAGAAGAGTATCTAGATAAATATAAAGTTCCATATTTAAGTGACGTTTGTTTTCAAGCTTTTAATGACCCACAATTTAATTGGGATGGAATGTTATTAGGATGTTGTCGTAATGAATATGCATATTTTACATCCAAACTTTTTAAAGATGGATTAGAAGCGTGTCTTCAAGATGAAGGATTACAAAAAATGAAAAAGATTCTTAGAACAAAGAATCCAACCAAGAAAGATATGGAAGGATTGCCATGTCGTTCTTGTAGTATGATGAAAAGTCGAAAAAAATATGGTGCAAAACTTTAAATAATCATATGGGCATCCAAATCTTTGGATACCCTACGAACTTCTGTGATGATACAGAAGTTCTTTTTTTTGAAAAAGAAATATTAGAATTCGAAAGGAGCGCATGTTATATTGACTATGGTGAATTAATAAATGAAACAACAAGAAAGAGTAAGAAAAAAAGCATCTATTTTAATACCTGCATATAATGAAGAAAAATCCATTCCAGAGTTATATCAAGATATTGTTCAAAATATAGAAACCATTCAAGATTATACATGGGAACTTTGGTTTGTGAATGATGGAAGTAGCGATCAAACAGAACAAGTAATCTTAGATTTAATAGAACAAGATACTAGAGTTCATCTAATTTCTTTTCGTAGAAATTTTGGAAAATCAGCGGCATTACAAGCAGGTTTTCGACATGTAAAAGGCGATATCATTTTTACTATGGATTCGGATATGCAAGATGACCCTAAAGAATTCTCGCGATTTATTGAAAAGATGGATGAAGGGTATGACTTAGTTGTTGGATGGAAACAAAATCGATTGGACCCAGCCGAAAAGACATTGCCTTCTAAGCTTTTTAATGCTGTAACTTCAAAAATATCTGGAATAGAATTACATGATTTTGATTGTGGTTTTAAATGTTTTAGAAAAGAGGTTGTACAATCACTACAATTGTATGGAGAATTACATAGATATATTCCTGTTTTAGCCCATCGTAAAGGATTTCGAATTACAGAAATTGTTGTCAATCATAGAAAGAGGAATCATGGAAAATCAAAATATGGGGGAGAACGTTATTTAAGAGGGTTCTTCGACTCATTGACAACCACCTTTCTTTTCTATTGGTATGATCGACCTATGTATTTCTTTGGTCGTTTGGGATTGTTAACAGGATCGATTGGTGCATTTATTTGTATGTGGCTAACCATTTTATGGTTCCAAGGACAGTCCATTGGTACACGTCCTTTATTGACGCTGGGTGTTCTTCTTATCATCATGGGAGTGCAATTTTTCTCAACAGGTTTTGTATGTAATTTAATCATCGATAGAGGATATGGTCATTTCTATAATGAGGATCATATTAAATTTATAAAATCAGCCGTAGATAAGGATGAACAACATGGCCAATAAAAAAGAGGTTTTACGTGAAATACTTTTTGTGGTTTCATTGATTGTATTATTAACAATTTCAGTTGTATATCAAGGGTATAAAAAAGAAGGATTTCATATTGATGAAATGTTTGGGTATACCCAAGTTGCCAATACAGAATATTGGCGAGTGACCAGTGATCAAGAAGATCAAATCTATATGAATCATTGGCACGATGTGTCGCATTTTGAAGACTTTCTAACAATCAATGAAAAGGAAGCATTTGATTTAAAAGGTGCTTGGAATACGGCATATGATAATTCAGCGCATCCACCTCTTTATTTTGTTATCTTGCAATTTGTCACATCCTTATTATTTCGTAATCATTTCACAAAATGGAGTGGACTATGTACCAATCTTCCATTTTATATTGGAAGTTTGATTGTTTTATATTTATTGAGTAAAAAGATATTTCAATCAAAAGTAGGACCATCGCTAGCGGTTACTGCCATTTATGGAATCAGTGTAGCAGCGATAGATACAGCTATTTTCCTAAGAATGTATATGATGATAACATTTTATTCTTTATCATTATGGACTATAAATACTTTTTTATATCATTCAATGTTATCGGATGATCCAAATAAGAAAAAGAAGATTGTTGGGTTCGGATTATTAGAATTTATAATTATCTTTTTAGGAATACTCACTCATTATTACTTTCTAATTTTTTCTTTCTTTACATGCGGCGTATTTATCCTACTCTTGTTGATAAAAAAGAAATGGAAGTTCGCAATCTCATATGGAAGTGTGGCATTGTTGGCAGTAGGGGCTTGTGCAAGCATTTGCCCTAATTTTTTTAGCGACTTATTTAGCAATGGTCGTGGAGCCCAAGCTGTAGAACAAGCTTCAAGTACAATTGGTTGGTTGGGTCGATTCCAACAATTTATTGTTTTGATTCAAGAATTATTAATGGGAAGGACAATAACCATTGTTTTTTTCGTTTTATTAGGAATACTTGTAGGAATTTCTCTAGTACGCTCGAAGGCTTTATTGGATAAAACACAGACAATGAATAAAGAGATGATAGTATCTTTTACAATTATTATTGCATTGTATGTAGTGTTGATTTCTTTAATCGCTCCTATGCAGACATATCGATATATTATTAATATAATTCCAGGATTGATATTAATCCTGGGTTATATCTTAGATTGTTCGATGAATCGACTTCATTGTAGTCAAGTGATTCGTTCCATCGCATATTTTTTGATGTTAATTTTGACAATATCAGCTCATTTTACTACAGGAATTCTTTATCGATATCCTGGCTATAATCAAGATGTAGATAATCTAAAAAGAAATCAACCTTATCAAGCCATTATTGTCACAGATAAACTTATGGATGGTACGTTTTTAACTCCTTATGTTTTATCTTCTCAATCGGTTTATCAAACCAAACCGAAAAATCTTTATCGTTTAAAAGAAAATAAAGGAAATACAAACTTGAAAACATTATTATTTGTTAATAAAGATGCTAGTATTTCAACCGATACTATCCTTGAGCAAACTAAAGAATGTTTGGATTACAAAGATGCCAAAAAAATCTGTTATATCAACAACGCACGAATTGATGTGTATTTGTTGGAAGAATAAAAAGGAAATCTATATGATTATAGAAAAAAATTCACGTTTCAAAGAAATTGGTTTATATATTCTTTTTGGAATTGCTACGACGGTTGTTAATATTGGTGTTTACCAATGTTTGTTAAATGGCATGGATTATCGATTCAGTAATTTGATTGCCTTAGTAGTTGCTAAACTCTTTGCCTATACAACAAATAAACTATTTGTATTTCATTCTCGGTGCAATAGTTTTAAAGAACTTATATCTGAATTTATACGCTTCTTTTTTGCGAGAGGTTTTACAGGTCTTTTCGATTTTTTTGGTTTAATTGTCGCTGTGGAAGTATTCCATTTTGATCGTATTTGGTCCAAATATATAATGCAAGTCATTGTGATAGTTCTAAACTATATTCTTTCAAAAACAATAGTATTCAAAATCAAGAATGATTCGGATGAATTGGCTTAAGTTTTATTTATCTATAAGGCATCCAAATAGCGGATGCTTTTTATGTGTCTAAAAGGAAAAGGATTCTATGCTATGATAGTAAAGATAGAATCCAACATAGAGGGGAGAATGGAATATGATTGAAAAATTAGGGACACCAGAAGCTAAGTTTTTGTCCAATCCTTGTAGTCATATGGTCAAACATTTGGAAAGAATGTTAAGTACAAATCCAGGACCATTAAACATTGCAGAAATTGGAGTAGGATATGGTGCGACTTCGGTTGAGATTGTCAAACAATTAAGAGAATGCGATACGTTTTATTTCTATTCTTTCCAAGAAGAAGTCGATGAACTCTATGAAGATTTAAAGAATTTAGATTATTGTAAATGTAAACTTGTACCGATGGGTAATTCCCATGCTCTCTATGATTCGTTTTGTTGGAATTTAGGGAAACAAGTGATTGATCATAAAGAAGGTCTATTTGATTTAGTGTATTTGGATGGAGCGCATTCTTTTTTATACACCGGTTTAGCAACCGCCCTTTTAAAACAACTCATACGCCAAGATGGGTATATCATTTTTGATGATTTAAATTGGTCGTATGGATCATCGTATGATCGCAATCCGGAAGTCTATCCAGAAATCTTGGAACAATATACTCAAGAACAAGTGGATACGAAACAAATTCAAATGGTAGTGGATGCGTTTATGGAAAACGATGACCAATGGACACGTACAAAGCTAACGGATAGAAGAGTTGTCTATCAAAAGAAACCGAAAGAAAAACCTAGTCTTTTATCGAAAATATTTAAACGATAAATGGAATAGAAAGGATTCGTAATGATTATTGATATCTCAAAAAAGATAAAAAGACGTATTAAAAGAGAGATTCGTCGAACAAAGAAAAGAATGAATCAACATCCAATGGAAAGAAAACTCTCTGGTATGAGTTTGGAGCAACGTAACCAATATTTCATACATGAATTTGTTCCTAGTCGTGTTCGATTGGAAGTCTCAACGGTATGTCAACTTCGTTGTACTGGATGTGGATTTCAAAAAGGTGGGGACGATGATCTTGGACGTGGATTTCTTACATTTGAGAATTTCAAAAAGTTTTGCGATATGAATCCTTTTGTGAAAGAGATTGAGATTTCTAATTATGGAGAACCTTTTCTTAATCCACATTTAGTCGATATGATGTATTATGCCAAAGAAAAAGGGATTTCCTTAATTTGTTTTAATGGAACAAATTTTAATACAGTAACAGATGAACAAATCCGTGCATTGGTGGATACAGAATTTAAGTATATTTCTTTGTCCATTGATGGAGCCAGTCAAGAAACATATTCTAAATATCGAGTAGGTGGAAACTTTGATCAAGTGATTGAAAATGTAAAAAAACTACAAGCGTATAAAAAAGAAAAAGGAAGTCAATTTCCAAAACTGCGTTGGCAATACATACTAATGGAACATAATGAGTTAGAGGTAGCCAAGGCAAAAGAAATGGCCAAGGAATTAGGGGTATCCATTTTCTTTAAATTAAATTGGGATACGTCATATAAACCTAAACATAGGGAATATCTTTTAAAAGAGACCAATCGTGACTTTTTAACGAGTGAAGAATATGTGGCGCAATACAAACGTGATCCTTTTAATTCATTATGTGAACAGATGTATATTCGTCCACAAATAAACTGGGATGGTCGATTGTTGGGATGTTGCACAAATCGTTATGCACCTTTTGATATAAATGTTTTTGAAACAGGTTTATTGGAGGCAATTTTCAGTCCACAATATAAATTGTCGAAAGAGTGCTTGATGGAAGTTCATCCAGACAAAGAAAAATATGGAACTAGCCCTTGTTTTAAATGTCCAACTCGTTTAACAAGAGAGAAAAATGAACAAGCCTTTGAAGTGAAGATTCATCGATTGAAAAAAGATTGGGCACTACAAAAATAGATATAAATAGGATTTCTTCTTATGGGATAAGAGGGAATCCTTTTTTGATGAGTTTTGAGATTGGATTGGCTCGTGCTATTCTTTAAAAGAGAGAAGGAATAGTCATGTTAAATAACGATGCCCATTTTATTTTTGACTCCAATCATATAGAAGATATTCAATCAAGATTGTATGGTTTCTATACAACGGAAAAAGGGATATTTACTCATACATTACCTAGCGAAGATATAGCTAATGCTACTGGTATATGGATAAGAGTCAACCGCTTAGAACATAGTATAGAAATTAGCCAAGATCATATTGGATCCTTTGGCCTTTTTCTATATCAAAAAGATAATTATTGGGCTTTGTCAAATAGTTTTAATCATTTATTGGACTTTCTTAAACAAGATCATTCACTCCATCTAAATGATGAATATGCTCAAACATATTTGGCGCAACAACTATGTATTTCTGCATATGGACAAACTATTATAAAAGAGATTCAATGGCTAGATCGTCGGGCACTCGTTCAAATTAATATAGAGGATTCTAGTTTAGATATTTCATATCACGCGTTGAATGAGAGAAAAGTAGAATGTGATAGCCAACAAGGAATAGAATTATTGGACGCTTGGCATGACAAGTGGGCTAGTTTTATAAATCGAGCACAAGAGTTTTGGCCAGGAAGAATACAAGTGGATGTCAGTGGAGGAATGGATACACGAATGGTATTAGCACCTGTTCTTAGTTCAGGGGTTTCATTTGATCGTATCGTATTTAATTCTCATGAAAAAAGAGAAGAAGATTATAAAATCGCCTGTGAAATAGCGGATATATTTGGTTTTGAATTAAATAAAAATAAAGTTTTCGATGCATTTGAATCGTATTATCCAGTTGAACCATTTTATGAAAGGGCATTGTGGACAATTCTTTTCGAAAAAGAAACATATACACCAAATATTGAAAGAAGTGTTACACCGGTTGCAGCCTTTTCTGGAAGTAGTGGAGGAATGATTCGTAATTATCATTCTAATTTAACTTGTTCACAATATACAGAGGTAGTAAAAAGACGGATACCGAAACGATTGGCTAAGAATAAAAAGGTAATAAAAAATATTGAGTCT
>CADBTK010000133.1 GCA_902797585.1 Erysipelothrix rhusiopathiae | reverse complement strand
TAAAGACTATTTGGCGTATGAGTTTTTACCTGGACAATATGACCAAAGAGCGGACAGTGCGATGCAATGTTTGATGTTATTGAATAATAAACAAAGTGTACAAATTCATTCAGGGACTCTATTGGTATTTGAAAATGTAGAAAAAGATCAATTAGAAGCCATTAAAAACTATTTGATTAACCCTGTGGAAGCTAGAGAAAAAGATTTAAGCGTATTAGAAAATGACTTGGATATCTCAGTAGAAGATGTACCTGTATTAACGGGGTTTATTTCTAAAAGTAAAGAAGAATTAGAAGCTTTACGTGAAGAATTAGGACTGGCTATGAGTCAAGCGGACATTGAATTTGTCCAAGACTATTTCAAAAATGAAGAACAAAGAGATTGTACGATGACGGAAATTCGCGTACTAGATACATATTGGTCTGATCACTGTCGTCATACAACTTTTGAAACGGTATTAGAAAATGTCTCTTTCTCACTAGAAACATTAAAAGAACAAATCCAACAATCTTACGAAAAATATTTATCTTTACGCCAAGAAGTTCATCAAAATCGTAAAGAACAAACATTGATGGATATGGCAACGATTGCTGGAAAATACTTGCGTAAACAAGGAAAGTTAGAAGACTTAGAAGTCAGTGATGAAATCAATGCGTGTTCGATTGAAATTAAAGTGGATGTGGATGGAAAAGAAGAAGATTACTTATTGATGTTTAAAAATGAAACCCACAACCACCCAACAGAAATTGAACCTTTCGGAGGGGCGAGTACTTGTATTGGTGGAGCGATTCGTGACCCACTAAGTGGACGTAGTTATATTTATCAAGCCATGCGTATTACTGGGGCTGGTGATATCACTAAACCTGTTAGTGAAACCATGGAACATAAATTGCCGCAATCAAAAATCAGTAAAGAAGCGGCCCATGGATATTCCAGTTATG
Organism: Erysipelothrix rhusiopathiae; assembly: GCA_902797585.1. Taxonomy (GTDB): domain Bacteria; phylum Bacillota_I; class Bacilli_A; order Erysipelotrichales; family Erysipelotrichaceae; genus RUG14284. The sequence continues at coordinate 1,384 of CADBTK010000133.1, read as the reverse complement.
GAAACCAAATTGGTTTGGCGACTACCTTTGTTCAAGAAATTTATGATGAAGGATATACGGCCAAACGTATGGAAGTAGGAGCGGTAGTCGGTGCTGCCCCTAAATCCAATGTGATTCGTGGAAAAGCCGAAGCTGGGGATGTGATCTTATTATTAGGTGGTGCCACTGGTCGTGATGGAATTGGTGGAGCGACCGGTTCTAGTAAAGAACACAATGAAACCTCGTTAGAAAAATGTTCATCCGAAGTACAAAAAGGAAATGCGTTGATGGAAAGAAAACTTCAACGTTTATTCCGCAATCCAGATTGTACACGTTTGATTAAGATCTGTAATGACTTTGGAGCAGGGGGAGTCAGTGTGGCCATTGGGGAATTAGCCGATGGATTAAACATTGATTTAGATGCCATACCTGTAAAATATTTAGGTTTGGATGGTACAGAACTAGCTATTAGTGAAAGCCAAGAAAGAATGGCTGTTTGTATTGATGCCAAAGACCAAGAAAAATTTGTTTCTTTAGCGCACGATGAAAACTTAACCGCCATTAAAGTAGCGGATGTCACAGATAATAATCGTCTCGTTATGAAGTGGCGAGGACAAACCATTGTGGATATGTCTCGAACTTTCTTAAATACCAATGGTGTGCGTGGACACCAAGATGTCAATGTCGTGGATAGTACTTACACAGATAATCCATTTGTAGAAAGCGATACGGATTTATTATCCGTATTAAAAGAAGACAATGTAGCTAGTCAAATGGGATTAGTTGAAATGTTTGATGCCTCGATTGGAAAAAGTACAGTGCTTATGCCTTTTGGTGGAAAATATCAATTGACACCAGAAGCTGGGTCGGTACAAAAAGTTTCCGTACTAGGAACAACCAACACCGTCTCTTTAATGACCCATGGGTATAACCCTTCTGTTTCTAAATATTCACCATATTTAGGAGCTAGTTATTCAGTCGTTGAAGCATTGGCTCGTTTGACTTCGCTAGGAGCGGATAGTAATAAGGCACGCTTATCTAACCAAGAGTACTTTGAACGATTGGGTAATGATGCCGACAAATGGGGAAATCCTTTCCAAGCACTACTTGGATTGATTGAAGCGCAATTAGCTTTTGAAACACCATCGATTGGTGGAAAAGATAGTATGTCTGGAACGTATAAAGATATTCATGTTCCACCAACACTCATTACCTTTGCGGTAACTACCGCAAAAGCCGATGACATTGTTTCCGGTGCTTTTAAAGAAGCAGGAAATTATGTGTACTTGGTAAAACACAATCCAAAAGATGGATATGTACCAAATTATGAACAATTAAAAGACAACTATGCACGTTTACATACATACATGCAACATAAAAAAGTAGTGGCAGCTAGTCCTGTAAC
>CADBTK010000132.1 GCA_902797585.1 Erysipelothrix rhusiopathiae | reverse complement strand
CTGTTCCATTCCCACAAGTTGTTGTATCAAATCGTGAAGAAAGCAAGTAAAAAAGAAAAGATTAGATTTAAAAATCTAATCTTTTTTCTTTAGGTACATATCGAATGTGTTTTGATACACATTGAAGTTATTTGTACTATGAATTTTCGTTCCAAATAAACGCCCTGGATTGGCATGAATGGTTTCTTCATCCAATGGTTGTACAGGTTTAGTGAATTGATAATCGGCAGTTTTACCACACAACCATACATTTTCATTGTGATGTGGAACTTTAGAGAATTTATGCAACATTGTAGCCAATGCTAATTCTTCAGGGTAAAGAGACATTTTAAATGTATCAGAACAATATCCGATGTTTTCAGCCAACGCTTGTACACTATCGTGTGTAAGGATAAACCAAGGATAACTTTGATAAATTGTATCCGTGAATTCACGTTGTTTAAAATTGTGAAGTACAGTAGAAGTCATTTTATTCATTCCACGAATTAAACGAGATTTTTGGAAATCCATCGTATTGGTAAAGAAAGCATAATCTTCAAAACGACGTTGTATATCTTCGTTATCTTTGGAATTACCTACTTCATAATAAATATCTTGTCCTTTATGTTCGTTTAAATAGCTTACTAATTCTTCTCTTGAAACTAGTGGTAACATTCCATCGCTTAAAGTGATGAAATAATCATAGGTAAAGCCTTCTGTTTGTTCCACTTCTAAGGCCTTTTTCATTTGAACTAAAAATCCTCGTGGCATGGATAAGTCGGCAGGTAAAGCACCATCTTGTTCATAGATAATTTGCAGTTTAGGCTCATCACAATAAGCCAACATCATGTCATCACGAATACCACTTTCATTACATAAAATATAAACATCGTCACCACCATCGATAAATTGATCGATATTTTCTGTGACTTCATCATAATCTTTGTCTGTATATTGCATGAGATATGCGATTCTCATTTATATCACCTCTGAGTCCTAGTATAACAAAAAAAGCTGTGCTTTACACAGCTTGTTCCATTGTTTTCTCTAATACCTTTGCCGCTAATAGACAAGTATTTAAACATTTTGTTTCTTTCGTATGATGTTTTTCTTTAACATCACTACAATTGATTCCACCTAATTCTTGTTCAAATGTTTTGACATAATATTGAATAAGCGGTTTAAAGTCTTCCAATTGTTGATGGGCTTTTGTCTCAATTACTTTTTTAGAAATGGCCATAATACTGGCGCATAATGCTCCACAGGCAAGTCCTGAAAACATACCGCCACCAAAACCAGATGCAAGTTTACAGTCGTTTGATTCAATGTCTAATTGATAGTAATCGTTGGCAGCTTTTATGAGTGTTTCGGCGCAATTGTTGTCTTGTTGATAATAATAAGTAACGAGTTGTTCGAGTGTTTTCATACTTTCCATCCAAAATCTTTTAATAGAGACTCTATATCTTCTTCAAATGTTGTGAGTTGAATGCCATAACTTTGAATCTTGCTAGAATCTAAACGGTAATCACGGAAACGATCTGCATATCGTTCCATGTTCGGTAAGATATATGCTTCGATTGCTTCTGCAGTGGCTCCTAATTGTTGAGCGATATATACAGCCGCTTCATAGGTTGTATAGGTATTAGCACTAGCAACATGGTAAGTTCCGGCAGGTAATTGGGTAATTTTATCAAATTGACTTGCTAAATGTTTGGCATAAGTAAGACATCTTTTTTCATTGCAAGTAAATTTTGTAGGTGTTTGTGTTAATAGGGCATTCATTACATTTTTAATAATGCTAGGGCTAGCTTTGACTCCGTCAAAAGATAGACCCATCATCCAGGAAAAACGAAGACAAATCGCATCATCTAGGTTTTCTTGAATGTATTTTTCACATTCTATTTTATTTTGACCATAGACAGTCACACTTTGAGTAGGTTCTTCTTCTTTGAAAGGACCGCAGTTTTCTTTTCCATTGTATTCTTGTTCCGTTCCACAAAAGATTAGACGTGCTCCTTTTTCTTTACAAACATCTACAATTCGTTTGGTAGACTCTACATTGATTGCTTGAGCTAGTTCTGGTTGATCTTCACATACAGCGGTTGTTGCATTGGCAGCTGTATGAAAACAAATGTCAAAATCTTGACTACGAACAAAAGCTTCTACATCGTCTGGTTTGGATAAATCGGCATCCTTACGTGTCATACGAATCCAGTGAAAGTTTTCTTTTTGTTTGTGATAAATATAGTTGGCTAAATAGCCATTTGCTCCTGTAATGAGTACTGTTTTCATTTAATCTCTCCTTTTGGGTTTACTGATTAATACATGACTACCTTTGCAAATAGTAATCTTTTGAGCGCTAAATGGAATAAAAGCGCTGGAATATGCAGGTAGGATAATGGTTGTGTCTTGCCATAATAATTGTACATCGCATGAACTGATATTTGAAACAATGAAATAGCTATCAGTACATACTAAGTGAGTATCGGATTGTGCATACAATTCATCCACTGTGAATTGGTCAATATCACATAGGCGATGACTTTGGTTGTTGGCAGGAATATAAATAGGTTGATTATCTGCTTGTAAAACATCAAAGCTTTCTTTTAGATGTAAAGGGCGTTTCTTTCCATTGGCATCTTTTCGATCATAATCGTAAAAACGATAGGTGGTATTGGAATTGGTTCCAACTTCTAAAGCTAAAATATCTTTTCCTAATGCATGTAGGGTACCGGCTGGAATAACGATAAAATCACCCGGATGCATTTGCCATTTTTGTAAATATTTTTCAAGCGTATGATCTTGTAAACTTGAGCGAATAAGATCGCAGTTCTCTGTTTTTGTACCAGCTACCAAAGTAGCTCCTGGTTTACAATCAATGATATACCAACTTTCTGTTTTGCCATTGTCTTTGGCGTGAGTTTTTGCATAATCATCACCAGGATGGACTTGAATACTTAAATCCTCTTTGGCATCTAAATAAGCTAATCGCAAACAATTCTCTAAAGTTAGACCAGGACCAAGAAT
>CADBTK010000131.1 GCA_902797585.1 Erysipelothrix rhusiopathiae | reverse complement strand
TAAAAATAGCTACAAAGATAGAAGGTCATCCAGATAATGTAGCACCTGCTATTTTTGGAAATGCAGTCGTAAGTTATTTAGAAAATGATAGTCCACGTATGATGATTATTCCATGTGCCAATTGGGATGCGATGGCAGTGATTCCGGATGTCCATATCTCAACGAGTCAATCAAGAGAACTATTGCCAAAAGAAATTCCATTTCATCAAGCTACGTCTCAAGTAGCGCATGCACTAGCATTCTCTCAAGCACTACAAGTAGGGAATGAATTGGTTTTATTTTCAAGTTGTGAAGATGTTTTACACCAACCATATCGAAAACAACTTATTCCACACTATTATGAATTAGAAGCATATTGTAAAGAGGAACAAATCCCTATGTGGATTTCTGGATCTGGCAGCACAATGATTTGTGTTTCGATGGATATTATGAAACTTCAAAAAGCCCAACATTGGGTACAAGATAATCTAGGATATAAAACGCAACCCATTGCGATTGCCAAGAGAGGAGCTTTTGTTGTAAATGAGTAAGTATTATGTTGTTTCAAGCGATATTTTGCCTGATGTACTTGAACAGGTGATTAAGGCAAGAAATCTCTTAGAATCAGGAAAAGTGAAAAGAATTAGTGAAGCTGTAAAAGTGGTAGGTATTTCTCGTGGAACCTATTACAAATACAAAGATGCAGTTTATGCTTTTAACCAAGAACAAACGCGTAGAAAAGCGGTGATTACTATGGTTATTAGTAGCGAAAAAGGATCACTATCCAAAGTATTGAATCTAGTATCGGCCAAAGGAGCTAATGTTTTAGCTATCAATCAAACAGTTCCAATTAATGGAATTCATACATTATCTCTTACTTTAGATATTAATGATATGGAAGTAAGTATTGATACTTTCTTATCTTTATTAGAACACTTAAGTGTTTTGCAGAAAGTAGATTTAATATCGGTGGAATAAGATGAAAAAAGTCTGCTCGGTCCTTTTTGGATTGTGTGTCATTTGGATTCTATTGGTAGCTTCCATTCGCTTATGGGCGCTTAATTCAGATTTTTATATACGTCAATATGACCAAATGAATCTTGCTCAACAATTGAATGTATCCAATCAAGATTTGAATCGCAGTATAGAAACATTATTAGACTATTTAGATAATCGAACGGATTCTATTTCTGTAACCATTACTCAAAACGATGTAAAGAAGGAAGCTTTTAATCAAAGAGAGATAAATCACATGATTGATGTGAAAGCTTTGTATCAACGAGTAAATAGGGCAATGTGGATTTCAGTTGTCTTAGTTGGAATTATCTTTATTTATATGGGAAGAGAAAAACAAGGACGGTTAACACTAGCAAGATCGATTGTCGAGGCCTCGTTTGCTTTTGTGATATTTGTAGCCTTTATTGGCGTATGGATTGCCATAGATTTCACGGATTTCTGGATAAGATTTCATCATGTATTCTTTGATAATGATCTGTGGTTATTAACGCCAGGAGTTGATTTCATGATTGATATATTACCAGAGACTATTTTTAATCGTTTGGTTATATCCATTACATCAAGTGTTGTAGTGGCTTTGGTTTTATTGAATGCGATTTGTATATACATATTACGAAAGAATCGCTATTGTGAGGGATAAGAATGAAATTAGTATTAGCTTCCCAATCTCCTCGACGCCAAGAGTTATTAAAAAATGAAGGATATATATTTGAGGTTTGTCCATCTAATATAGAAGAAGTATTTGATGAGTCTATTGATTTGGATTTAGCTATTCAAAAGGTAGCATATGATAAAGCCAAAGATGTTCATGATTTATATCCTGAATGTGTTGTTCTTGGTGCCGATACCATTGTGGATTATCAAAACAAACGACTAGGGAAACCGAAAGATATTAATCAAGCACGCCAATTTTTAAAGATGTTGTCTGGTCAAAGTCATTATGTAAAAACAGGAGTTGCGATTATATATCCAAATGAAGTGATTCAATTTACAGAAACAACAGAAGTCCATTTTCGAGATCTATCTGACTTTGAAATTGAAAAATATTTAAAGAAACAAAGTTGTTTAGATAAAGCGGGTGCATATGGGATTCAAGAATGCGATTTTGTCGAATGGATTGATGGGTCTTTTAATAATGTAGTAGGATTGCCTACAGAAACGCTAAAAAAGGTTCTTTTCAAATAATACTTAAATAGTGTTAAAATTAAGTTTTTTCTTTATTTTTTAGTTGTTTAATGATATATTTATCAAGTCAAAAGGAGGATTTATTATTATGGCAAAAGTAGTAAACAAAAAAGATTTAGCTGAACAATTGGCAGCAGAATACAATGTATCAAAAAAAGATGCAACTGCTTATGTACAATTTGTATTCGATACAGTTGCAGACACTTTGAAAGACAACGGAACAGTTGACATTTTCGGATTTGGAAAATTCTCTTTAGCTGAAAGAGCAGCTCGTACAGGAATTAACCCAATGACTAAAGAAAAAATCAACATTCCTGCTTCTAAAAGCGTTAAATTTAAAGCCAGCAAATCTTTAAAAGATGCAGTAAAATAAATTGAACGATAGGAAATGCCAGTATATGCTGGCATTTTTTATTTTGTATTGGATAGATAGATGT
>CADBTK010000130.1 GCA_902797585.1 Erysipelothrix rhusiopathiae | reverse complement strand
TATTCTTCTCAAAGTGGAGGAGCAGGTATTTATGAACCAGAAGATACCAATCATCGTAGATTTGAATTCTTTGATGACAATGAAAAATTGTTAAAAGAATATTTAACGGAAGATGTTTATATTGAGTCTTCTATTCTGCCAGGAATGCCTTCAAAAATGCCATTATTCTTAGCTTTTAGAAATCCGGTTGAAATTTCCAAAGTAGATGAGAATGGAAACTTTGTATCTGGAGCACAGTTAGCTATTCAAGATTCAAAAGGAAACATTGTAGAAAAATGGGAATCAAGTAATCAAGCACAAACCGTTTATTTGATGACACCGATCAATGGACGTTTTGAAAGCTTATTTGATGGAATCTATACTTTAACTGAATTAGCTGCACCTAAGGGATATATCAAAGGGCAAGATGTATCCATTACATTGACAGCCGAAAATGATGACATCAATGCACCAACACAATATTTACAAATCGTAAATCAAGCAACAAAAGTTCGAGTTAATAAAGTGGATGAAAAAGGAAACTTTGTTTCTGGTGCTACTTTACAAATCATCGATTCCAATGGACAAGTCATTTGTGAATTTGAAACTGGTAATCAAGCCAGTGAGTTTATTGCCCAACTCGATGCAGGTCAACAATATACATTGCATGAAAAAATGACACCACAAGGGTATGACCAAGCACAAGACCTTATCTTTACAGTAAATGAAAATGGCGACTGGGTAGAAGTGGAAATGGTTGATCAAACAAGTGTTGTACCTGAGAAAAAGAAAGAAACACCTAAGAAAGAAGAAACTGTAGAAAAGAAGAAAGAGGAAGTTAAAAAAGTTTCTGCGATTCAAACTGCAGTTCATATGAATTCTTTTACTTATATGATTTTAATGCTTCTTTCATTAATAACAGTCGATTACTTAAAATCAATGAAGGCATAAAAAACCGAAGGAGAAATTCCTTCGGTTTCTTTCTTATTGCGCATTCATCAATTCTGGATATTGTGTTAAGAATTGAGGATGGCTGGTTCTAAACTCATTGAAAATGTCTTGATCATGAATTTGGAAGTCATGTTTCTGCAAATAGAATTGAACACATTCAGTGGCAAATTCGGTATTTGTAGATAAGGCTTCTTTTAATTGATCTTTTAAATTGTCGTAGTTGTTGTCGACAAGAATTGTGACATAAGCGGCCGTAGCGCTTTCGCTTGTAAAGACTTCATCGACCAATCCTGCATTTTTTTGTTTGTACAAAGTATTAATCATACGAGTAGGTACATTTGTACTTTGTGTAGAAACTAAGACTTCATCATCGCTATAAGAGGCATTTTCGCTTTTGTATTGGTTAAAGACTTCGGTACGATCTTTTCCTTCTTTTAAAGCAGCCAATGCTTCTTCAGCTTTTTTCTGATCGTCGCATTGTAAGATAATAGCTTTACTAGGTTTGTATGCTTTCTTGATTTTGGTTTGGTTGTCTTTGAAATATTTATCGAAAAGTTTGTCGGATTGAATATTAGGAATGACAATTTGTTCGATATAACTTTCTTTGGTATAACCATTTTCTTGTAATAATTGATCAATGTTTTCTGTTTCAGATGCCATTGTGTTGAATTCTTCTTCGGCTTGTTGGCGGATTTCATCCGTCACAGGAATTTCTGTGCTATATACCAAGTTTTGAAGAAGGTTAATTGCTGTTTGTGCACCAACTGATTTTTTCAACATGTCATATAAATCAGATTTGGTATAAGAGTTTTTACCAACAGTCATAACTTTGGTATCTCCATCTTGGATACCTGTGTTATACCCACTAGAGCATCCAGTTAATAGAAGACAACACAATAAGATACTAGTTGCTTTTTTCATTATTGAGCCGCCTCCTGTTCTTCTTCTTGAGCAGGTGTTGTTTGTGCTGCAATGGTATCTTCCAATTGTTTTTGAAGAGACTCGTCCGCAAATTTCACTTTTACTTTTCCTGCATTTTGTTGAAGGATGTTTGTTGCTAATCCTTGTGTATTGTTGATGATGGCATACAACAATTGATCTTTAATAGTATCGTTTTTAGAACCATATAAAGTTTTTACATCGGTTTCATCCACATGTACTTTGTATAAAGTTGTTGTTTCCAAAGTATCATTTGAAACAGAAATCCAATCACTTGTTCCATCTTTTTCTAGTTCCAAAGCAGCAGTGATAACTTCTACTGGTAAACTAGCTGAACTATCATTCAAACTATCATCATCAATATATCCAACAATTCCTTGATCACCAGCACTATAGTCTTCACTAAAAGCAGTAGCAGTTTTGGCAAATCCTTGGCTTTCAATGGATTTATCAACGTCATCTTTTTTCTTTTGTTCACTTTCTGTTAAAGCATCAGGATTGGCAACATCCATAGTAACAATAGAGACAGAACGTGGGTGTTTTTCAGAGACAGAACCAACCAATTCATCTAAGTGGGCATCCACATATTTTTGGTTCATATGTTTCTCTTTAACACTGATTAAACAATAGTTGTATAAATCATCAATGGATTTAAAACCATAAGAAGTTAATTCTGTTTCTAGAATAGTTTCATAATTTTGGGCATCGCTATTCTTTGCCGCAGATAGAATATTCTCTTCTAGTTTCTTAGCTTCTTGTTCCATTGAATCGGTTGTTTTGACGGATTGGTTTACCACTTCGTTTCGATAAATGTTATACAACAATACGCCATTTTCTTTCATCATTGTTTCATATAAGTCGTCGGCTGTAACATTTCCTGCATCAATGCTCATAACGACATCTTTTCCATCTTGCGTTTTTTGATTGATTTTATATTTGTTGCCATCATAAATAAAGTAGGAAATTAATCCTATCAATAATACCCCAACAACAAATACGAAACCATGTTCTCTTAATACGTTTCGCATAGGGTTTCCTCCTTAAAAAAACTGTTTAAATTATACGATTTTCAATATTAAAATGCAATGAAACACATTTTCGCTTCGCTCTGGTTAGTTTTAGAGAGTATTCAAAGGATAAAAAGCGCTTTAATTTCTAAAAAACTTTTCTTTTCACGATATGTCTGGATGGATATTTATTAGGATTTTTGTTACAGTAAATAGGTATATGAAGAGGTGAAATGTATGGCAGAATTAGTCATTAAAGATCTGCATGTATCTGTAGAAGATAAAGAAATATTAAAAGGAATCGACTTAGTCGTTAAACAAGGAGAAAGACATGCCCTAATGGGACCCAATGGGAATGGAAAAAGTACCTTATTGGCAGCCATTATGGGAAATCCTAAATATACGGTAACCCAAGGTTCTATTACTTTGGATGGACAAGATGTTCTAGAAATGAGTGTGGATCAACGCTCAAAAGCAGGACTATTCTTAGGAATGCAATATCCATCAGAAATTTCAGGAGTTACCAATTCTGATTTCTTACGTAGTGCCATTAATGCTCGTCAAGAAAAACCAATTAGCTTATTCCAATTTGTGAAACAAATGGATGCAGCCATTAAACAATTGGATATGGCAGACGACATTGCCCACCGTTTCTTAAATGATGGATTTAGTGGGGGAGAAAAGAAACGTAATGAAATCATTCAAATGATGATGTTAAAACCTAGCATTGCTATGTTGGATGAAATCGATTCAGGACTCGATGTCGATGCACTTCGTATTGTTTCTGATGCGATTAATAAAGTACAAGAAGAACAACAAACAGGATTGTTGATTGTTTCTCACTATGCTCGTTTCTATGACTACTTACAACCAACCCATGCTCATGTATTAGTGGATGGAAGAATTGTCGTATCTGCTGGCGCTGAATTAGTACAACGTATTGATAGTGAAGGATACGAATGGATTGAAAAAGAATACAATGTCAAAGTAACGAAACAAGAAAATGCACCGAAAGTATCCTTAGGTACTTGTGGGGCAGCACATAGGGGACAGTAAAATGGCTGAGGTATTTGCCAATACGTTCAACCAAACAATGACGATTGATTCGAATTACCAACAAAGTTGGAAAATAGAACCAATGAGCCAAGGAACTTTCTTTGTGCAATTAGAAAAAGAAGCCACTTTGATAAACATAGATTTAGAAATCAAAGAAGGGGCACAAGTAAAATTGTTTGTGTTTAACCGTTCTGAAAAAGATGTGGATTGCCACATTGCCATTCATTGTGAAAAAGATGCTCATTGTCAAATGGGTCTTTTAGATATGCAACAAACAAACTTTGATTGGAAACAACACGTTTCTTTAGATCAAGAAGGAGCGCAATTCTCCATTCAATCTGCCCAATTATGTACAGAAGGTGTAAAAAAGATGGGGGATATGGAAGTATTGCATAATGCAGGACATACGCAAGGTCAAATGCGTAACTTTGCGGTATTGCTAGATAAAGGACACTATGAAATGGTGGCCAATGGAAATATTAAAAAGGCTTGTCCGGATGCCAGTAGCCATCAAGCTACGCGTGTACTTACATTAGGTAAAGGACATACGGCAAAATGTATTCCTTTATTATTAATTGATGAAAACCAAGTCCAAGCTAGTCACGCACTAACCATAGGACAACCGGATGAAGATCAATTATATTATTTACAATCACGTGGATTAACGACTCAACAAGCTATTGGTTTATTAAGTGTTGGTTATTTCTTACCAGTGATTGAAATGATCGATGATCAAGATTTGCATGATCAAGTTCGACAAGAAATGGAAAGCAAGGTGGGGTTGTATGAACAACGCTAAACTTCGCCAAGATTTTCCTATTTTAAAGCGAACAATGGAGTCAAAGCCTTTGATCTATTTTGATAATGGGGCTACGACCTTAAAACCACAACGTGTGATTGATGCCGTTGTGCATTACTATACAAATCTTGGAGCCAATGCTCATAGAGGGGACTATGAAATGAGTGCCCAAGTAGATGCAGCTTATGAAGGGGCAAGAGATAAAGTAAAAGACTTTATTCATGCTAATTCTAGAGAAGAGATAATCTTTACTTCTGGAACCAGTGAAAGTTTAAATCAAATTGCGGGAATGGTCTGTGGCCAATTATTGAAGAGTGGCGATGTGATTTTAAGTAGTCAATTGGAACATGCCTCCAATACTTTGCCTTGGATGGTAGCGGCTAAAAAATATGGGTTAACCATTCGTTATATCCCATTAGAAAATGGACGAATTACATTAGAGAATATGAAATCTGTTTGGGATAAGAACGTTAAGGCAGTTGCTATCGGGCAAGTTTCAAATGTTATGGGCTATGTGGCACCTATTAAAGAATTAAGTCAATATGCGCATGAAAAGGGAGCTTATATGATTGTGGATGGAGCCCAAAGTGTTCCTCATATTCAAATCGATGTCCAAGATTTGGATGTTGACTTCTTTGCCTTTAGTGGACATAAGATGTTAGCGCCAACTGGAATTGGAGTTCTCTATGGAAAGAAAGAGTTATTGAACTCTTTAGATCCTTTATTCTATGGAGGAGAATCCAATGCGCGTTATGATAAAGAAGGAAATATTTCATTAAAGAAAAGTCCTTTGAAATTTGAAAGTGGAACGCAACCCATTGAAGCAGCTATTGGTCTAGCTGCTGCCATTGATTATTTACAAGAGATAGGAATGGAAGCAATCCATACTCATGAAGTAGAGTGCAAACAATACTTCTTAGAACAAATTCAATCGATGGATAATATTGTGATTTATAACCCAGATTGTGACAGTGGAATTTGTACCTTTAATGTCAAAGATCAAGGACAATTGATTCCAGCACAAGATGTCGCAAGTTTTTTAAACACAAAAGGAATTGCGGTACGTTCCGGTCAACATTGTGCCAAGTTATTGCCTGAAGTGATAGATGCCTTTGGAACCGTACGAGCAAGTTTCTATCTATATAACACAAAAGAAGAAATCGATGTTTTTGTACAAGCGTTACAAGAAGTTACATTGGAAAATTGTGTAAATATCTTTTTTTAGAAAGGAAAGTGGTTTCATGCCAGGAATGAGTAGTGAAATCTTACGTCAAATCATTATGGATCATTATCAATATCCACGAAACCATGGTTTGGCAGAAGATGAAAAATATGCATCCAGACATATGGATAGCGAAAGTTGTATTGATGATATTACTGTACAAGCTTTAATTGAAAATGGAACCATCACCGATATGCGTTTTGATGGAGAAGCTTGTGCAATCTCAACAGCAAGTACAAGTATATTAACCGAATTAATGATTGGGAAAAATTTGAATGAGGCCCAAGAAATAATTGATAACTATATGGCTATGATCGATGAAAAAGACTACGATCAAGAACTATTAGAAGAAGCCATTGCGTTTCAAAATGTTGGAAAACAAGCCAATCGCATCAACTGTGCCACAATTGGTTGGAAGGCGATGCAAGAAATGATCGATGAAAGCGAGGGAAAATAAGTGAGTGAGAAAAAAGATGAACTAGGTTTTTCCTCGGAATACGAATATGGGTTTCATGATGAAGATAC
>CADBTK010000129.1 GCA_902797585.1 Erysipelothrix rhusiopathiae | reverse complement strand
ATAAAGATTATTTGTTCCCATTTACTTCGGATTCCTTTATCACAAACTCTTGTACCTTATATGCCAAATGGAAAAAAGATGTGTATTCCATTACTTATGATGGAGATGGAGGTATCTTAGCTCGAAGTAATCCGAAAAGTTATACCTTTGATGATGGACCGATTGTATTGCGTCCGGCAATGAAACAAGGATATACTTTTGAAGGATGGTATAACCAATTTGATAAGAAGGTCGAATTTATTCGTAAGAATACCATGGGGGATATGCAATTAAAGGCAAAATATACCAAAAACACAAGTCAAGAATAGCGTTTGTCTACGGGCAAACGTTTTCTTTTTTAGCACTCTAACGTTTTGATTGATAATTCTATTTTATTGTGATATATTATTGTTGTTTTCTTTAAGGAGGGTATCTTGAATTCTTATTATCAATCTTTGATTCAACAAATCCAATCCTTGATGGATGCCAAAGACTACCAACAAGCTTTAACTTTAATCTCTAGTGAATTAGCGATGCCATATGTTCCGAGTGAACCATTGGATATCTTACAAGCGTTTAAAGAAGAGTGTTTGGTTTATACAAAACCAGCGACGGTATTACCGGAATTAGAAACATTAATTCATGGCAATGCATCCATGCAAGAATGTGCAGTGAACCAAATGAAAGAGTTGAATTTAAGAAACCACTTAGAAGAAGTTCAGGTGTTATTAAACTCTGATCAATTGGAAAATGAGATCAAGGGAGAACTCATTGAATCGTGTATGGAACAAAAGATTAATGTTCCCATCACAATGAAACGGGATGGATGTGAATATACTTTTATTCCTAGTGAAATTATCCCTTGGCAAGAAGATGGAATCTATATGGAAACCTTGGAACATTTTGAAAGTTGGTTTTCTAATGATAATCCAACCTTCTATCGTTTCTGTGCTCGCTTGTTAGAACAAGAAAGACTGGAAATGAGACCATTAGACTTTTTAGAAATGGATTCTTTGTCAATCGCAAAATCCATTGTTAAATTAGTCAATGAAGCCTTTGGTCAAAGTGAAATGTTTGAAGTATTTGAAGCACAAAACGGATTAGAAAATGTGATGTGTACACCGTTATTAATAGAAAGAAGAGGAGAAACCGATGAAAACTAATTGGACATTAAAAGAAAAATCTACTGGTGAATTAGAAGCCGTAGTAGATGGAGACGTTTGGCAAAAAGCTCAAAAGAAAGCATTCAGTTATTATAAGAAAAACATGAGCATTAAAGGATTCCGTCAAGGACAAATCCCTGATGCACTTTTGAAAAAACAAGTTTCTAAAGAAGCAATTTATGATCGTGCCGTTAATGAAGTAGCAAACGTAGCTTTATTTGAAGGAATTGGAGAACACAAATTAGAATTAGTGGCTCAACCAACTTTGGATTATAAAGATGCCAGTGATGACTCTATTACTTTAGTTTTCTACTGTACGGTAGCTCCTGAAGTAAAATTAGGACAATATAAAGAATTACCAATTAAGAAAAAAGCAGGTCGTGTATTAAAAGCTGACGTTGAAAAAGAAGTAGAACGTGTACAAGACCGTTTCGCTGACTGGATTGTTCGTGAAGAAAAAGAAGAAGCTCAAAATGGGGACCGTGTAAACATTGACTTCGTTGGTAAAAAAGATGGAGTAGCCTTTGAAGGTGGATCTGGAGAAAACTATCCATTGGAATTAGGTTCAAACACATTCATCCCTGGATTTGAAGACCAATTAGTTGGAGTAAAAGTAGGGGAAGAAAAAGATGTAAATGTAACATTCCCTGAAGACTACCAAGCAAAAGACTTAGCTGGACAAGATGCTGTATTCAGTGTAAAAGTGAACGAAATTAGCTACAAAGAACGTCCAGAAGCAAATGACGAATTGATTAAAAAGTTAAAACGCGAAGGTGTTGAAACGTTAGAACAATTCAAAGAAGCTACAAAAGAAGACTTGAAAAAACAAAAAGCGAACCAAGCAGAAGAAGAATTCAACAATGCGATTTTGGATTCCATCACTTCTAGCAGTGAAGTAGACATCCCACAAGTGATGATTGATAACGAAGTAAACCGTATGTACAACGATTTTGCGCGTCGTATGGAAGGAAGCGGATTTACGATTCAACAATACTTTGAAGCAGTTGGACAAAGCGAAGAAGACTTAAAAGCTACATTCGTTGACGAAGCTACCAACAAAGTAAAAGCTAGCTTAGTATTGGATGCGATTGTCAAAGAAGAAAACATCGAAGTAACCGATGAAGACATCAACAAAGAATACGAAGAAATGAGCGGATTATACAACATGGAAGTAGACCAAATCAAACGTCTATTACCAGCTGAAAACTTGAAATATGACATCGCTCAACAAAAAGCGTTGCAATTGATTAAAGACAGCGTTAAGAAGTAAAATAAACAACACATAAGAAAAGGCGCAATGCGTCTTTTTCTGTCTATAAAGATAAAAGGAGGGAACAAGTATGAGTAATATTTATCCTTTAGTATGTACACGAGGAGTCGTAGTATTTCCAGATCAAGAAATCATTATTGATGTAGGGCGTTTGCCTTCATTAAATGCGGTTGATAATGCCCAAGATCATTTTAATGATCAAATCTTTTTAGTGAGCCAAATTGATGTACAAACCGATGATCCAACAATGAATGATATTTATCATGTAGGAACATTGTGTGAAATCAAAAACATTCGTCGTTTTGATAACTTTATCCGTGTAAAATTCCATGGATTAAAAAGAGCACGTTTACTAGATTGGGTACAAGGAAACCATAGCGATATGGCTAGTATTGAAATCTTAGAAAGTTTCAAACAAGACGATACGGAAGAAACAGCATTAGTAAGATTACTAGCCAATACTTTAGAATCCATTCCAAACATGGAAAAATTCTTATCCAAAGATTTAATTATGGAATTTAGCCAAGGAATTGGACCGGATATGTTAAGTGATAAAGCCGTAATTACATTGCCTTT
>CADBTK010000128.1 GCA_902797585.1 Erysipelothrix rhusiopathiae | reverse complement strand
TCGTGCTATTCAAAAAGAACATAAAAAAGGAACGGCTTACAAAGATATGGCTATTCTTTATCGTTCCAATTACAGTTCACGTGCATTCGAACGGGACTTGCGTACTTTGGGGATTCCTTATGTCATCTATGGAGGGATTCGCTTCTATGAACGTCAAGAAATCAAGGATGCTTTGAGTTATTTAAAACTATTTACCCAACCGGATGCAGATGACCCTAAAGCATTATCAAAAGATTTAGCAATTTTGAGAATCTTAAATAGACCTCGTCGTGGAATTGGGGCAAAGTCTATTGAAATTTTACAAGAACAAGGTGCTATGCGCGATATCAATCTATATGAAGTGATGAAAGATCCGCAAGATATCAAACCAGCACTTCAAAAGAAATGCCAAGAGTTTGTTGGATTGATTGAATCCATTGCTCCAGCAAAAGAACAAATGGCATTGGAAGATTTTTTAGAACATGTGTTGGAAAAAACAGGATACTATGACATGTTGAAAGAAAATGATGAAGAGGAACGTTTGGTCAATTTAAAAGAGTTGAAAGAAGATTTGGCTCTAAGTGTAAAAGAAAATCCTGAAACGACATTGGAGTCTTATCTGCAAGATATTGCCTTGTTTACCGATCGCAGTCAAGAAGTATCCAGCGATACATTATCATTAATGACGGTGCATGCTGCCAAAGGTTTGGAATTTGATATTGTATATATTGTTAATTTCAATGAAGGGATTTTCCCAAGTGCTCGTTCTATTCAAGAAGGAGGACGTACCGCATTAGAAGAAGAAAGACGTTTATGTTATGTCGCGATGACACGAGCGAAGAAAAAACTCTATATTTCATGGAACTCTGGATACAGTTATGTTCTAGAAACGTATAAAACAGTGAGTCGATTCTTTAATGAAATTCCTAATGAATTCATTCATCAACAAGAAAAGAAAGAATCACAGAGTTCTCAAACCAATCTTTCTGGATGGAAACCAAAAGATAAGAATCCATATCGCAAAGGAGATTTGGTTAACCACAAAGTATATGGAGAAGGTGTCATTGTAGATATGGATGGCAATGTCGCCACTGTGGCTTTTGGACATGGTGTGGGTGTTAAGAAATTAAACGCACTACATCCATCCTTACAAAAAGTAGTCTCGTGATATACTGAATACAGGTGAATTATGGACGATAAACAACGAATTGAACAATTACGAAAAGAATTGGAACAATATTCTATTGAATACTACATTAATGATGCACCAACAGTCAGTGACCAAGAGTATGATCGCTTATTGGATGAATTGATTCATTTAGAAGAAAAACATCCGGAACTATATGATGCCAACTCACCAAGCCAAAGGATTATTGGTTCGGTGATGGAAGGTTTTGAAAAGTTTACGCATACCTCTATGATGTTGTCACTTGGTGATATCTTCAATCAAGATGAGATTCGTGAATTTTGTCATCGTATTGAACAAAGTGTCAAAGATGCTGAATATGTAGTGGAATGTAAATATGACGGACTGGCTATGTCTCTACATTATGAGAATGGCCGTTTTGTTCGTGCTGTCACTCGAGGAGATGGGACTGTAGGAGAAGATGTTTCCAATAATGTACGCACGATACAATCAATCCCTATGTATATAGAGGAAACTCGTCCGGTTGAAGTACGTGGGGAAGTCTTTATGCCAAAGGCTAGTTTTGAAGCCTTAAATCGTCAACAAGAAGAAAATAATAAACCTTTATTTGCCAATCCAAGAAATGCTGCGGCAGGATCCATTCGTCAATTGGATTCTAGTATTTGTGCATCAAGAAAATTAGATGCTTATTGGTATTATTTACAAAATGCCAGTGAATTTGGTGTTGAAACGCAAGAACAAGCATTGGAACAAATGGAAGCTTGGCATTTAAAGGTGAATCATCATCGAAAGATTTGTAAGAATGCAGATCAAATTTGGGAGTTTATTGAATCCATTCGTGAAATGCGTGATGAATTACCATATGAGATAGATGGAATGGTTATTAAATTAAACTCATTGGCAGATTCGGCAAGGCTAGGTACAACTATTAAAGTCCCTCGCTATGCCATTGCATATAAATTTCCGGCGGAAGAAGTACAAACACGTTTAAAAGAGATTACTTTAACGGTTGGTAGAACTGGTAAAATTACGCCCAATGCGGTACTAGAACCAGTGCGTGTAGCGGGTACAACTGTTCAAGCAGCTACTTTGCATAATGAAGATATGATTGCTAGTAAAGATTTGCGCGTGGGAGATATTGTAGTTATTCGTAAAGCAGGAGAAATTATTCCTGAGGTAGTACGTTCCATTCCAGAACGTCGTGATGGATCTCAATGCCCATATGAATTTCCAAGTGTATGTCCTGTTTGTGGATCACAATTGGTTCGTTTAGAAAATGAGGCAGCACATTATTGTATCAATCAAGATTGTCCAGCACGTGTGGTGGAAAGTATGATTCATTTTGCCTCACGCGATGCTATGGATATAGATACATTGGGTAATAAAAAAATCGAACAATTTCATGAATGGGGATTGTTGAATTCTATTGAAGATATTTATTCTTTAAAAGATCATAGAGAAGATATATTATCCAAACGAGGATACCAAGAAAAATCAGTTGATAAAATGATGGAAACGATTGAAGAATCAAAGAAACAACCATTGGGAGTTGTCTTATTTGGTTTAGGAATTCGTCAAGTTGGTAAAAAAGCAGCCATGGTTTTGGCAGAACACTTTGGAAGTATGGATGCTTTAATGGAAGCGGATGTGGAAACATTGACGCAGATCAAAGATATTGGTCATATTACCGCTAAAAGTATTGTGGCATTCTTTGAACAAGAATCCAATCGTCGTATGATTGAAGTCTTGCGTGAAAAAGGATTAACATTTACTCAAGAGAAACGGCAAGTGAAAGAATCCTTATTTACAGGAAAAACAGTTGTATTAACGGGTTCTTTGGAATTATATACACGTAATCAAGCAAAAGAAGTCTTAGAATCATTAGGCGCCAATGTAACAGGATCGGTTTCAAAAAAGACAGACCTTGTTATTTATGGGACGGCCGCAGGTTCTAAATTAACAAAAGCACAGTCATTGGGAATTGATACAATGACAGAACAAGAATTTGTAGAGGAGGTTGAGCATGCTAAAAAGTAGATTGTTTTTTATAGCTTTATTAGTGTTGTCTCTTAGTGCATGTTCGGCAACAAACTCCAATCAGGCAAAAGCTTTATCCAGTGGGGATTATTCAGCGATATTACCTTATGAAACAAGTGATACCCGAGTAAAACACTTAGGGATTTTATCGGATGTGGATTTGCGTATTCAAATAGAAGATGGATTGATGGAATTATCTAAATCTCATTTTTCTCCCAATTCTGTTGCTTATAAATCTCATGCATTTTTGGATTATGATGAATTGGATGCTACCGATGGTTCAAGAGGATTGTTGGGAACTTTACGAGATGATAACCCCAATGGATTAAATCCAGGTAAAAATGAAGAATTTGATACAGGAAATGGGAAAGTTTCAGGACCAACGATTCTTGTAGATATTTATGAATTGGATTGGTACAACAATGATGAATTAAAAGGAATCTCTATTTCATTAATTGTAAATGATCGAGTAGGCGATAAAGATACAAAGATTAAACAATCCAATATGCAACAATATTTAGAAGTATCTTCTATTAAATTGGTGAATTATATGCGTTCACGATTTAATGAAGTAACGGACTCCGTTCCGATTTATGTAGCTGCCTATGAATTGGATTCTAGCAGCGATGATCGAATGGGTGGATATATTTATAATGGATATTTTCAACACTCTTCGCAAACATTCTCAAAAGTGAATGAACAATGGGTACGTGTTCCATCAAGTTCTTTTACAGAAATGGATTCAAAAGCAGCAGAAGAATTCACGGAATACAAACAAGAAGTATCCAATGTCGTGGCGGATAACACGTATGTAGTAGGAGAGGCTGAATTTATTGATGATACGTTGACTCGTTTGCAGATAGAAATTCAATCACATGGAAAAACAGCTGGTGAGTTATTGGCGGTATCGCAAATTGCGAAAGAAAAACTATCTGAGTTTAGCCAAACCAATTGTTCATATATTGTCTCAATTAAGAACAATGATACAGTGTATTGTATGATGAAACGAGATCGAAATACTAAAGATGTAACGGTGATTACCTCTTTATAGAGATGTGATATACTATAGTGAATGGGAGGAAATACCATGGCAAACAAACAAACTAGTGGAAAACGTATGAAACAATTAAAACCTAAACAAGGTCATAAACTCGTTTGGTTTACTTTAATATTAATTGCGATTCCAATCATCTTTGTTCTTTATGTTCTATTGATGAGTTCCTTTGGACAAAATAAACCAGTTGTAGGGAATCGATTCCATGGAAATAACTTAGATCCGAGAATTAGTAATGATCAAATTGAAACGATTCAAAATGATTTAGCTGGAATCGGTGGTGTGGAAAAGGTGGATGTTATTTTGAAAAGTGCAACACTTCGTATAAGTGTGGATGTTGCAGATAATACAGACCAAGAAGGTGTAAATGCGATTGTAGAAGAAGCATATAGCCGTGTCACAAAAACATTACCGGAAAAAACATACTTTAAAAACAAAGAAAACGCAAAAATGTATGATTTGGAAATTGGTGGATATAACTACTTGGTAGATGATGCACATGATGCCAATGGACAAGTATATGTTAAAATTACAAAGACTGGAGCAGGGTCTAAAACAGTTGATGTGATGAGTTCTCCAAAAGATGAAGAACTTGTAAATCAAATTACTCGATAAGCGACTGAATGAAAAGTCGCTTTTTTCATATATAAGAAAAGACCGTATTTGAAGTAAACCTCCTATAGCTAGTCTAACTTTAGGAGGTCGCTTCATTTATACGGTCTTTTTTATTCAGCAAAGGAACCAGTATACAATTTATAGTATGTTCCTTTTTGTTCAATTAAGTCTTCGTGGTTACCACGTTCTATGATTCTTCCATTTTCCATGACCATAATAGCTTGTGCATTTTTTATGGTTGATAAACGGTGGGCAATCACAAATACAGTACGCCCTTCCATCAATTTATCCATTCCATCTTGTACGATTTTTTCTGTACGTGTATCGATAGAACTTGTAGCCTCATCTAAGATAAGGACAGGTGGATCAGCTACTGCTGCTCGGGCAATTGACAATAATTGTCGTTGTCCTTGTGATAAGGATTCTTTTCCGGCGGATATGACTGTGTTATAACCATGTTCTAAATGCTTGATAAATTCATGTGCATTGGCTAGTCGGGCAGCGTCAATACATTCTTGATCAGTCGCATTTAAGTTTCCATAACGAATGTTATCCATGATTGTTCCAGAGAATAAGTTGACATCTTGTAGTACCATTCCCAAGGAGCGTCGTAAATCATCTTTTTTAATTAACTTCACATCAATTCCATCATAAGTGATAGAACCTTCTTGAATATCATAGAAGCGATTGATTAAATTGGTGATGGTTGTTTTTCCAGCTCCAGTTGCACCAACAAAGGCGATTTTTTGCCCTGGTTTTGCGAATAGGTTGATATCATGTAGTATTGTCTTATCTGGAGTGTATCCAAAGGTTACATCATGGAATCGAACATCTCCTTTTAATTCAACATATTCAACTTCACCATTTGGACGAGGATGGCGCCAGAACCAGTGTTCTGTGTTTTCTTGGCATTCTATCCATTGACCATCAACGAGTTTTCGGTTGACTAAGGTAACTTGTCCCTGATCAACTTCCACTTCTTGATCTAAGATTTCAAAAATACGTTGTGCTCCTGCGCTTGCCATAACAATCGCATTTAATTGCATGGAAATTTGACCAATAGGGGAGTTGAAGGAACGGTTTAATTGCATAAAGGCGGCAATGGTTCCTAACGTTAATCCCCACATATTCAATATCGCAAGAACAGATCCTAATAAGGCATTCAATACTAAGGAAATATAACCCATATTTCCTAATACTGGCATTAATACATTGGCATATTTATTGGCATTGCTGGCGACATCGCATAGTTGATCATTCAATACTTCAAACTCATCAATACTAGCTTGTTCATGGTTGAATACTTTGATGACTTTGCTTCCTTCCATCATTTCTTCAATATAACCATTTACTTTTCCAAGTGTATGTTGTTGTTGACGGAAATACTTTCCAGATAACATAGAAATCTTCTTACTAGCTAGTATCATCAAAGCTGCCATTAGAAATGTAATAAGAGCCATTGGTAAGTTCAATACAATCATTGAAATCGCAACGGAAACAATGGTTATCATAGAGCTTAGTGCTGTCGGTAAACTTTGTGATAAAAGTTGACGTAATGTATCGGTGTCATTGGTAAAGACAGACATGATATCTCCGTGGGCATGAGTATCAAAATAAGAAATTGGAAGTGATTCCATATGTTCAAATAATTGATCTCGTATTCTTTTTAAAGTACCTAAAGAGATGAATGCACACATACGATTGTATGAATAAGTGGCAATCAGACCAATGATATAAATACAAGCTAATTTTCCCAATGCTAATAATAGTGGTGTGTAATTAGGTGTACTTTGTTTGGTTAAAGGGACGATGTAATCATCGATTAGTCGCTGCGTAAACAAAGAACCAGATACATTGGCAATAGCTGAGACAATAACTAGAAGAACAACTAAGATAGTTTGAATCTTGTATGTCTTTAAAGTTTGTTTTAAAAGGCGAGCCAATCCGGATGTATCTCGATGTTTTTTATTGTTCATCGAAATCACCTCCTTCTTGTTGTGCTTCGTATGTTTCTCTATATACAGAACATGATTTCATTAACTCATCATGTGTACCCATTGCGAGTTTTCTTCCTCCATCCAATACTAAGATTTGATCGGCATCCATAATGGAAGTGACACGTTGGGCAATAATAATACGAGTAGTATTAGGAATCTTTTCTAAGAAGGCTTGTCGAATTAAGGCATCGGTATGTGTATCAACGGCACTGGTTGAATCATCCAAAATAAGTATTTTTGGGTTTTTCAATAAGGCACGAGCGATACATAAACGTTGACGTTGCCCTCCTGATACGTTTGTT
>CADBTK010000127.1 GCA_902797585.1 Erysipelothrix rhusiopathiae | reverse complement strand
CTACAAGTATGGCATGCCTGTGGAGCGATTAAGAAATTTGGAAATGAAATTGATCGCAGTTATATGATTGAAAACTATGACTCGGTTTTGTGTAATGCACCCGCATGGCAACCAATTTATGCCAGAAGCTTTGGGGTAAACCAAGATCAAGTCAAAGTGACAGGAATGCCACGTTGTGATCGCTTATTAAAAGGGATGGATACACAAGCTTTTTATGAGAAGTATCCGCAATGTAAAGGAAAGAAGTTGTGTTTATATGCCCCTACCTTTCGAGGAAATATTCTTCAAGGACTAGAACACCATTCTTTTGATATAAAAAAGGTACAAGACCAATTGGAAGATTGGATAGTACTGGTTAAATTTCATCCTTTATTAAAAGAAGTACAATTACCAGATTGTGATGCGATTAATGTATCCAAGGAAGATCTATATTTATTAATGCAAGTGAGTGATTGTTTAATCAGTGATTACTCATCCGTAATCTTAGATTATTCCTTATTGGATAAACCAATCATTGGCTATATGAATGATGTGGATCAATACCAAGAGACCATTGGGTTAAATATTGAACCAGAAGAGTATCCTGGTCCTGTTTGTATCAATGAAGATCAATTGATTCAAACTATTAAAAATATCGATTTATCCAATCTTAAAAAAGTTCGTGATTTCAAAGAAAAATATATGGTCTTTACCGATGGAAATAATACAAAAAGAGCCGTTGAATGGATTCATACAATCCTTTAACGACTTTTATTTTTTGTGACACAAATAATGTCAAATAGAGAGATATACTAACCACGATAGAAGAAAGAACCTTTCTATCCCAAACCCTATCTAAATATATACCTTTTCTCTTTCTTTCTATCCCGAAAAGTGCCGTGTACTCACGGTATTTTTTGTTGGGAAAGTTGTATAATGTGGATAAGATGAACCGACAACAAGCATTAAGAAGATATCAAAATGAGTTAGTGATTATTGGTGGAGGTGTTATTGCCTTTGGACTTTGGTCTGCTTTACAAACTATCTTGGTAATGTTCTTTGGAGATAAACAAATTTTACAAGAAGTGGAAAAAATAATATTGCGATTTCCTGAGTATCGATGGTTTTTTTATGTGCTCTTTTTAGTTGCGCTATTATTAATTATTGGTCTATCTATCTCTATTCGACTTTTTATTGGATACAAAGCGAGAAAAGAAGGGCTGTATGGAGTACAAAGCAATTTATATTTAGTGTTGACGGCTATTTTGGTAGTTATTAATTTGACATCAATTTTTTTGATAATGTATAGGGTAATGGATGGGGATAAAGATTATCTTAATGAAATGGTTCAAGTTATTATTGATATCACCAATGTTGTTACACTGATTCAATTAATAATGGCGGCTAAAAATAGCCGACAAATTCAAAAGGAATTAGAACAGGAGGCATTATAGTGCAGGAAGATTTTCACTACTATGCGACATATAGTGCAGCATATTTGGCAGGATACACGCATGAAGAGAGTTTAGAGATTGCATATAGTTGTCAAATGGTTGATTTGTGTAGCGTCACCATGTTGTCTAAAATTGGAGCGCCTATCAATGCAGCGACAACACAGCTATCACTAGAATTAATGGATGCCAATACCGATTTGTTAGGTCTACAAAATATTACACGTATTTGGGCCTCTTTTCATTTTTTACCCTATGATTTACATGCGACAATAGATCGAAAAGTATCGAGTAAATTTTTGAAACGATATCGATTAATTTGTAAACCAAACGGAAAATTACTAGAGACTACTGTGAATATGGCACTATATGAGAGTTTACAACATCTTGGTCTTACGATGCATATATTAGCCGATACGTGGGCCCACCAATATTTTGTCGGAACACCTTCTTTGGCTATGAATAATACCAATTATCATTTCTATGAAATTTTAGAGAATAACCAACGTCCAGTAAATTTTAAACATAATCCAAAAGGGGAGGATGATTTAGAAAAAGGAGTGTATACAAACTCGATTTATCAAATGGAAGAGAGTTCAATCATGAATTTGGGACATGGTCGTGCTGGGCACTTGCCAGATTATAGTTTCATTCGGTATCGCTACTTACCTGCATGGGCCAATTATGAAGAAATTGTGAAAGACAATCCTTCGGACTATATGCATGCTTATGCACAAATGGTGTATGCCATGAAACAAATTCGTCAAAGAAAACCTTACGAAAACAATCATTACGCATGGGATGAAATCGAACCTTATAAAGAAGAGATTCAATCTATTATTGAAAAAAGGCAATTATCTGCCAGTGTGGACTGGAAAGACTTTGGGGAAAGATTATCGGGAGAAACCATTGAAGATTTTGATGTAGAAAAATATCAAGAACAATACTTAGTAGCACAAGAGAAAAATAATACCTTCATTGGCAAGTTTATACTAGCTGCATTAGCACAAAAGAGTATGGTGACCAATGCTATTTATACTTCTGGAAACAATTTGGCAGGAATATCTATTGACTATAATCAAAAAGGTTTTAAAGGAATAAAGGATTTCCGCTCTTTGTTAGTGTATAAAAAAGGAGATAAACATGACTAAACTTCAAAGATTGAATAGCCTAGTGGGTGGGATAGTTATGTTGATATTGGGGATACTCATTATCGTGCATCCAATCGAAGGGTTCTATATAGTTGCGTTGATTCTAAGTATTTCTTTGTTTATGACAGGAATTCGTTATTTGTGGCAATACTTTACCATGGCAAGATACATGGTGAGTGGAAAGAGTGTTCTCTTTCTTGGTGTGATTGTTTTAGATTTTGCAGCTTTTACTTTTTCTTTGATGGACTTTCCTAGAATTTTTATCATTGGCTATTTAATGACAATTCATGCCTTTGGAGGAGTGGTAGAAATATTACGGTCTTTAGAAGCTAAGGGCTATCATAATCCAAACTGGAAATGGAAATTTTTGCACGGACTAATTGATATAGCGATGATGACCATGTGTATGATTTTTATTAAACAAGGGAATCTTCCTATCCAATTATACGGACTGGGAATCATTACGTCAGCAATCGGGAAAATAATCAATGTGTTTAGACCAAGTGCCATTGTATATATTCAATAAAAACATTTAAAAAAATATACGGATATTTAAATTGACTTCGTCTTAATGATGAAAGGATAAAAAAGTATTCTAATCTTGAATAACTTTATTTGAGTATATAGAATACGAATAGAGGTGAATAATTATGAAGTGTAATAAGTGTGGAAATGAAATAGCAGAAAATGAAAAATTTTGTTCAGCGTGTGGAACGCCTGCAGAATCTGAAAGACAATGGTATTGTACAGATGGAGAAAATGAAATAGGACCTATTTCTGAAAATCAATTAATTCAATATATCCAAAATAGAACTGTATTTGCCGATACATTAATTTGGGCAGAAGGATTAAAAAATTGGATTCCTGTAAGCGAATCTATTTTTTCGGGTTATATTCCTGATGTACAAGTTTTGAACCCGACACAAAACAGAAATACGAACAATATCATTATTGGATTTGCGTTGGCTTTCTTATTAGCGTTTGGTGGAATGGGATTCTTTGTATATCACAATAATCAAGTGAGAGAAAGAGAACGTATTGCGGCAGAAACAGAACAAGCAAAGAGAGAAGCTGAGGAAGCTAAATCAGAAGCAGAAAAAGCGCGACAATCAAAAGAGGAAGCAGTAGAAGCGAAAGCTGAAGCAGAAAAAAAAGCAGCG
>CADBTK010000126.1 GCA_902797585.1 Erysipelothrix rhusiopathiae | reverse complement strand
TGAATATTCATTCAGTTGGTTAATTAAAGATTTAAAAACTTGTTTTTTCATAATTTAATTATAGCTTAATTCAGGGTAAAAGGTAGGAAGATGTGTTATACTGAAGACAAGTGAGGGAGGTGTGAATATGAAAGTAATTATATGCAAAGATTATGCAGAATTATCTCACGAAGCGTTTAAAATTATGAAAGAAGTTGTGGTGACAAAACCAAATGCCGTTCTTGGTCTGGCCACAGGAAGTTCACCTGAGGGTCTGTATGCTGAAATGATTCAAGATCACAAAGAAAATGGAACAAGTTATAAAGAAGTCTCTTCTTATAACTTAGATGAATATGTTGGAATCGATCGTGAAGATAAAAATTCATATTATACTTTTATGAATGAAAAATTATTTTCTGGTATCGATATTAATCCGAACAATACACATGTTCCATATGGATCAACACAAGCTGATTGTGATGCTTATTAACAATCATTAAGTAAGGTATCTATTGACTGTCAAGTTTTAGGAATTGGAAACAATGGACATATTGGGTTTAATGAGCCGGGAACTCCATTTGATACTTTGACACATATTGTGGATTTAACTGATAGCACCATTCAAGCGAATTGTCGTTATTTTGATAATGACATTCATAAAGTTCCTAAACAAGCAATGTCTATGGGAATTGGATCGATTATGAAATCAAAAAAGATTATTTTGATTGCCAGTGGTAGTGCAAAAGCAGATGCTGTTTCTGCTATGGTAGATGGACCTATAACTGTTGATTGTCCAGCCAGTGCTTTACAGAATCATCCTGATGTAACAGTTATTGTTGATCAAGAAGCAGGAAAGAAATTAAAATAAAACGCATGAGGGTATGATTGAATACGATCAATCAACCCTTTTTCTTTTTCTAGGGAATTGTTGTACAATAGGGATATGAAAAATTTATTATATCGAATTCTATTTGTAGTATGTTTGTGTATATTTGGATATAGTGCCTTCCAATTATTCACAATCTTCCAAGATAAAAATGAAATAAAAACGGAAACAAACACATATAAGAAAATGGTTGAAAAAGAAAAAACTTTGCAGCCTGATTGGGACGCTTTAAAAGCTGAAAATGAACAGATTGTTGGTTGGATTTATGTTCCGGATTGCCAAGCATCTTTCCCAGTAGTTCAAGGAACTGATAATGCCTTTTATTTAACGCATACAGCCAGTGGTGCAGAAAATCCTATGGGGGCTATCTTTGTGGATGCTAAGGCTACACCAGGATTTGTAGATGATAATACGATTATTTATGGACACTCTGTTGAAGGTGGAGGAATGATGACGGATTTAAAATTATTTGAAGATCCAACATTCTTTGAACAACATGAAAAATTCTATTTATTAACGCCAGAACAAAATTATGAATGTGATATTGTTGCGTTTGTTAAAACGCCGGATGGATCGGTATTCTATACCACACAATTTGGTGATTTCCGTCAAGAAACATTGACGCAAATGGCTACTGCTGCTAATAACCCAGAAAATCATTCATATTATCGTGAACAAAATATTCAAGAGCATGAACGTTTAGTTTCCATCTCTACATGTAACTTAGATTATGGATTTCAAAGCGATCAAAGATATGTTTTACAAGGAGTATTACGTCCAACGGATAAACCTATTAAAATTACGGATGAAAAATAAATTATGAAAATAGCAATTGTAACAGGAGGAACTGGTGGTCATATTTATCCAGCTTTAGCATTGGCTGATATGGCTAAGAAAATGGATGCCTCAACGGAAATATTATTTATAGGAAACGATAATCGGATGGAAGCACAATTGATTCCACAAGCTGGTTATCGTTTTCATAGTCTTCATACTTCAGGATTAACAGGTTCTATTTTTAACAAAATACGAGCTGTTTTCCAATTATTTGTAGCGCAACATCACGCAAAATCTTATTTAAAAGAATTTGGACCAGATATTGTGATTGGATTTGGTGGATATGTAAGTGCGCCAGTTATTTTAGCTGCCCACGCATTAAATATTCCTACAATGATTCATGAACAAAACTCGATTGTGGGTAAATCCAATCAATTGGTTATGAATAAGGTGAATGCCATTGTTACTTGTTATCAAAAGTGTGAAGAGGTTTTCCCAAATGAAAAGATTTCTTTATTGGGAAATCCACGGGCTACTATTGCCAAAGAAGCTCAATTGGATCAAGAATACTATGACTCATTGGGACTAGATCCAAACAAACGTTTGATTTTAATTATGATGGGATCACTTGGTAGCAGTAGTGTTAATGAATTAATGAAAAGTGCATTAAGTAATTTAGATGATTCCTTACAAGTTTTATATGTTTGTGGGAAGGATAACTCGCAAGATTTAAATTTGTTTGAAGGACAAGAGAATATTCATGTTGTCGATTATGTGGATACTTTAAAGATTTATCCAAAAGTTGAAGGACTAGTTTGTCGTGCCGGAGCGACAACTATTGCAGAATTAACGGCACTAGGAATTCCTTCGATTTTAATTCCAAGTCCTTATGTAGCTAATAACCATCAATTCTATAATGCTAGTGTATTAGTAGATGAGGATGCGGCAGCTATGATTGAAGAAAAAGATTTAAATGCTATCTCTTTACAAGAAAAGATGAATGAAGTATTCTTAAACGCAGAGCGATATTCTGCTATAAAGAATAACGCCTTAGAATTAGGAAAACCAAATGCCGCATATGATATGTTGGCGTTGTGTCAAGAAATTATAGGATAGATAAATATGTCAATATTGGAACGTTTAGAAACATATGCGACTGTCTATGAAAACGAACCGATGAGTAAACATACTACATATCGTGTTGGGGGACAAGTTGCATATTATTGTTTACCAAAAGATTTAACATCGTGCTTGCGCATTATCGATATATTAAAGGAAGAAAATCTTCCTTATTTTGTCATGGGAAGAGGATCCAACGTTTTATTTGGGGATGCCTTCTTTAATGGTGCCATTATCAATCTTGATAACACGATGAATGAATACTTTTTTGAGCCAGATGGAACATGTACAGTAGAAGCTGGGTGCTCATTAATTAACTTAAGTGTACAAGCAATGAAAAATGGATTGTCTGGATTGGAATTTGCCAGTGGTATCCCAGGTTCTGTTGGTGGTGCCTTATTTATGAATGCAGGGGCATACAAATCCGACATGTCAAATATTGTCAAAGAAGTTCATGTATATAAAGATGGATCTTTGGTGTGGATGAAAAAAGATGAATTGGATTATCAATATCGTCATTCGATTTTCCAAAGTCATCGTGATTGGAGCATCGTTGCAGCCAAACTTCAATTGGAACCGGGAAATAGCGAAGAGATTGCAGCGCTAATGGATTCTCGTAGAGAAAGACGTATGGATACTCAACCATTGGATAAACCAAGTGCGGGAAGTACTTTTAGAAATCCTGAACAAATGCCAGCTTGGAAAGTTATCGATGACTTGGGATTACGAGGACATCAAATTGGAGGTGCACAAATCTCAGAAAAACATAGTAACTTTATTGTTACTGTATCGGAAGATGCTAAAGCGCAAGATATCCATGACTTGATTACGTTGATTAAAACTAGAGCGAAAGAAACCTTTGGAATTGAAATGAAAACAGAAGTGGAGTACATGAATTGGCCAAAATAAAGAAAAAGAAGACGACATCTTTAAAAGTACATTATTTCTGGGCGACTGTTTTATTAGCCCTCGCCAGTTTTTTTGTGTACTTTTTTTCTTTTGATTCTCAAGCGAAAGTTTTGAATTGCCAAGGGAATTATTATTTTACAGATCGTCAAATTTATCAAACAGCGCAAGTTAATCGAAAAACTCGCTTGTGGTTAACACCCGATTTTGTGTATGAAAACCGAATTAAGGAATTGCCGTTGGTAGATTCTGTAAAAGTAAAAAAAGGGCACGGCTCTTTGAGCTTTGAAGTGAAAGAAAAAGTAGTAGTTGGCTATTATGTCAAAGATAAAAAGAATTATATGTTGACCATAGATAATGAATCGATAGAAATCAAGCCAGATCAACTACAAATGATTATTCACTTTCCTCTTTTAAATGGTTTTAGTGATCAACAAAGAGAAATGTTGTGTAAAGAGTTCAAACAATATGAAAAGAACTTGGATCGTAATGTGATTGAAAAGATTGCAGAGATGGTTCCTTACGAAATTTCCTTTGATAAAAATATGATTAAGATGACTATGCAAGATGGAAATACAGTTTATACTAGTATGGATTCACTAGTGATGATGACAAAGTATCAAGCTATGTTGACGCAACTACAAGGGGAGTCAGTATGTCTATTATTGGATTCTGCAAACTCAGCAATTGAAAAAGTTAATTGTGAAGATGTAGATGTTCAAAAACGTGCAGAAAAAGCAGCACAAGAGAAAAAACAAAAAGAAGAAGAAAAGAAACAAAAAGAATTAGAACAAGAACAACAAGAAAATGCCGATGAGCAATCTCAAGAAGAAGAGTCTAGCGAACAACAACCAATGGAAGAAATAGATGCCTATGATTGGGTAATTGATGAAGCCAATGGTTTAGAATACAGTGCTACATTGGATCAATATCGTGATCCAAATACAGGAATTCGATATCGTTGGAATGAAGAAGGCTTTTACTTTGAAGAGATTACGGATTGAATTGATTAATATTTTCTTGGTATAATTATATAGATTTAGTATGCAAGGGAGGGCTCGTTATGCCTATTAATAAATCGACAGAATTTGGAAACATTTCGATTTCATTGGATGCAGTCGCAACATTGGCTGGTGGTACCATTGCTGAATGTTATGGGATTGTTGGAATGGCTAGCCAAAAAGCCGTACGTGATGGTTGGGCAGAATTATTGAAAAAAGAAAACTATTCTAAAGGAGTAGTAGTTTCCCAACAAGAAGATGGAATTGTTTTGGATTTATATGTTATTGCGTTACAAGGAATCAAATTGAACGAAGTAGTGAGCGAAGCACAAAAGCGTGTGAAATATGTAATCGAAAAGACATTGGAGACAAAAGTTTTAAAAGTTAATATTTGTATCCAAGGGGTTCGCACTGCTAGCTAGGAGGGAACACGATGGAATATTTGAATGGACAAATCGTTCGTGACATGCTTTTGTCTGGAATGAATAACTTATCCAACCATTCAGCAGAGATTGATGCATTGAATGTTTTCCCAGTACCTGATGGGGATACAGGGACAAATATGAGTCTTACTTTTACCAATGGGGTAAAAGCAGCATTAGATACAAAAGAAGAATCTGTGAGTGGATTATTTAAAGCATTGTCAAAAGGACTATTGATGGGAGCTCGAGGAAACTCAGGAGTTATTACTTCTCAAATTTTCAGAGGAATCTATCAAGCAGTTAAAGAAGAAGATACAATTAATGCTATGCAACTAGCTTCTGCATTAGTAAATGGAAGTCGCGTTGCATATAAAGCGGTAATGCGTCCAGTAGAGGGAACTATTTTAACAGTTGTACGTGAAGCTGCGGATTATACTTATGCTTATGCAGTAAGCGAAGAAGTGACTGATTGTATTGATGTATTAAATAAAATGGTGGAAGAAGCCAATGAATCTTTGAACCGTACACCAGATTTATTGCCAGTTCTTGCTGAAGTTGGTGTTGTTGACAGTGGTGGAAAAGGTTTATGCGTTATCTTAGAGGGTTTCCTTTCTGCTTTACAAGGAAATATTATTCAAGAAGATCAAACGAAAGTAGAACTTGATCAAGCTCAAACAAAAGTTGAAGGTGGGGAAGAAGAATTTGGTTTCTGTACTGAATTTATTCTTCAATTATCTGAAAATGGTATGAAACACTTCTCAGAAGCTGATTTCCGTGAAGAGTTATCAACTATTGGAAACTCTTTAGTTTGTGTACAAGACGAAGAATTGGTTAAAGTTCATGTGCATACTTTGGAACCATTTACGGCATTGAAAATGGGACGTCGTCGTGGAAAAATGATGAAAATCAAAGTAGAAAATATGCAAGAACAACACGATCATATTGTGGAAGAAGAAAAAGAAAAAGCACAAGCTCCTGCAGAAGAAAAAGAATATGCGATTATTACTGTGGCACCAGGTGCTGGAATTGATCGTATGTTTAAAGACTTACGTGCAGATGTTGTTGTTGGTGGGGGTCAAACAATGAACCCTAGTACTGAAGACTTTGTTCAAGCAATTGGTCAAGTCAACGCAAAACACATTTTTATCTTCCCGAATAACTCAAATATTATCTTAGCGGCTAGCCAAGCTAAAGATATACTAGAAGATCAAGATATTCATGTATTACCAACAAAAACTATTCCACAAGGATTGTCTGCTTGTATCATGTTTAATCCAGATGCAGACTTAGATACTAACCTTGCAGAAATGCAAGAAGCGATTGATCATGTAAAATCTGG
>CADBTK010000125.1 GCA_902797585.1 Erysipelothrix rhusiopathiae | reverse complement strand
TTTCTCTAGAAGATGTCATCTCTTTTGGAGATACGAGTAATGATAATGATTTATTAGCAATTAGTGGAAAAGGTGTTTGTATGTTAAATGGAAGTCAGGATACCAAAGATATTGCTGATGATATTACAGACAAAGAATGCCAAGAAGATGGTTGGGCTGATTATATTGAGAAAAATATCCTTTGGTAATCTTTGCTTGACACACCCCTATGGACTTTAATAAAATACGTGCATAGGCCCGTATAGTATAATGGTAATACGGATCCATGGTAAGGATCAACTGGTAGTTCAATTCTGCCTACGGGCACCATGTCGTTAGTCAGATAAGCTCTTCGTAAGAAGGGCTTTTTCTTTGAGATAAATAGAGAAGGATAAAAATCGAATAGAATTTTATTTTTAGGTACAAGAAAATGCTAAGATTTGATATAATTTTGAGCAAAGGAGAGTAAAGTAAGTGACTTATTATCAATTATTACAACAAAGAAGAGAAGCGTTGAAATTATCCATTCAAGATGTTGCTGACCAAACTCGTTTAGCCCCACAATATCTTCAAGCTATAGAAAATAACAATTTATCTATTTTTAATAACGATTATGATTTTATTCGTTCGTTTATTCAATCTTATTGTGACGCTATCGGTGTTAATTATGCCGCTTTAAGTGCAGAAGTTGAATCTAATATTCAATCTTATGCTATGGCTTCAACTGCTCCGGCAGCTCCACAACGCCAAGTGCGGAAAAAACGCCAAACGAAAAAGCGAAAAGCAACAAGCTCATCGTTATATAACATTTATCGTAATTTAATGCGTTCAAAAAATGCTCGCGTGTATCAATTAATAGCTCTAGCTATTTCTATGATTATGGTTTTATCTATCATCAATTTAGTCTTAACATTCTCAGCTAACCGTAAAGCAGCTGCAGAAGAAGAAGCACGCCAAGCAGAAATTGCAAAAAAAGAAGCAGAAACTCAAAAATTAGCTGAAAAGAAAAAAGCAGCTGAAAAGAAAAAAGAAATTACTATTGAAAATACAGATAAAGAAAACAATGTCTTTGAACTTAGCAATGTATTAGAAGGAACAGGAAAACTTAATTTCACAATTACAATGCCGGAAGAGAGTACAGTTGTTTTCTACATCAATGATGAATTGGTAGATGATGCAGTCGATTCAATTTCAGAAGAAACATTCAAAAAGACGATTTCTGTAGATCAACCATGTACAGTTCAATTAGAAATTGGAAATTATAAGAACAATGTAATTAAGATTAATGGTAAAACAGCTAAATTCTCGAAAGCAAACTGGAATGATGGGTCTCCTGCAGTTATGTACTTTGATGTTGTAGGTCAAGCACAAACCGACGAAGATAGTACAGAAGAGGAAGATTCAATCTATTCTGAAGAGGGCATTGAGGAAGAAGAATAAAATGAATATGAATTTACCGAATAAATTAACAATGGCTAGAATCGCTATTGTACCATTGGTAGTGCTCATTTATTTATGGATTCCTGAAACAGCAATGGTGTATGATCCAGTATCTGGGTTGTGTTTGCGTGATGTAATAACATTCTTGTTATTTGCAGCTGCAAGTATTACTGATTTTTTGGATGGACAGATCGCTCGTAAGAATAACTTAATCACATCCTTTGGTAAATTTGCTGATCCGATTGCCGATAAACTATTAGTAAATACTTTGCTTATATTAATGGTTTATATGCACAAAGCTAGTATTATTGCAGTTTTATTGATGATAGCTCGTGACTTAATGGTGGATGGATTGCGAATGGTAGCAAGCCAACAAGGAAAAGTTGTCAGTGCAGGAATCTTCGGGAAAATAAAAACTGTTCTTCAAATGTTTGCTATCGCAACATTGCTTCTACAAAACTGGCCATTTTCTTCTATTGGATTACCAGTTTCAACAATCCTATTATGGGCGGCTACTTTGATGTCACTATATAGTGGATATGTATATTTTATAAAATTAAAGAAGTATGTTTTCGAAAGTATGTAAATGATGAATACACAATTACTAATTGAAGTATGCAAACAAAAGAATAAAACGATTGCCAGTTGTGAAAGTTTAACAGCTGGCTTATTCACGAGTACGATTGCTTCGACTCCTGGAGCCAGTAGCGTATTAAAAGGTGGAATCGTCACTTATTTTACAGAAATAAAAGAAAAGTTGGTTCATGTGGATCCTTCTATCGTATTAGAGTATGGAGTGGTTTCACAACAATGTGCCGTCGCAATGGCAAAAAATACACGGGAATTGATGGATGTTGATTACTGTGTATCATTTACAGGGAATGCAGGACCAGATGTGATGGAGAATAAACCTGCAGGATGTGTATGGTGTGCACTTGCGACAAAAAATGATGTACAATCGTTTCATTTCCAATTGGATGGAATGAATCGAAATCAAGTGCGACAAAAAGTTGTAGAAGAGATGATTGATCAATTGATTCAATCAATACTAGAGGAGGAAGGAAACAATGGCAGATAATAAAGATCAATTGTTAGATGATGTAGTCAAACAAATTGAGCGTGAATATGGAAAAGGCTCCATTATGAAACTTGGAGACCGTGCTGCAGTGGATGTTGAACCGATTCCATCAGGAAGTCTTTTATTAGATGAAGCGTTGGGAATTGGTGGGTATCCAAAAGGACGTATTATTGAAATCTTTGGGCCAGAGTCTAGTGGAAAAACTACATTGGCATTACATGCGATTGCTCAAGTACAAAAACAAGGAGGTCGTGCAGCTTTTATCGATGCAGAAAATGCGATTGATCCTGTATATGCAAGAAATTTAGGTGTCAACATTGAAGAATTAATCTTGTCTCAACCAGATAGTGGAGAACAAGGATTAAACATCATGTTGATGTTGATTGAAAGTGGAGCCGTTGATTTAGTGGTTGTCGACAGTGTTGCTGCACTTGTTCCACAAGTTGAATTGGATGGAGAAATGAGTGATCTACAAGTTGGTGCACAAGCGCGTATGATGTCCAAAGCAATGCGTAAATTGGCTGGACTTATGAATCATAACGAATGTACAGCTATCTTTATCAACCAATTACGTGAAAAAGTTGGAATTGTTTATGGTAACCCAGAAACAACACCAGGAGGACGTGCTTTAAAATTCTATTCATCTGTTCGTTTAGATATTCGTCGTGCCGATACTATTAAAGATGGTTCGGATATTGTTGGAAACAAAGTGCGTGTAAAGGTCGTCAAAAACAAAGTGGCGCCTCCATTTAAACAAGCTGTGATTGAAATTATGTATGGAGAAGGTATCTCCTATATTTCCGAATTATTAGATATGTGTGTGGATGCTGACATTATTCATAAATCTGGATCATGGTTTAGTTATGAAGGCGATAAATTAGGACAAGGACGAGAATCTGTAAAAGAATATATTAAAACACATCCTGATTTCCAAAAAGAATTGGAAGAAAAATTAACAGCACATCGTCAAGCGAAAGAAGAAGAATAAACACCTTTTGTAAGGTGTTTTCTTTTTTATATTGCGATATAATAGAAACAGCAAAATAAAGGAGAAGCCCATGGCACGTATAAATAAAAATCCATATCCTTCTATAAAAAAAGATCAATTGAATCATCCGATTGTATTTGTTGTGGATATGGTCAATGGATTTATTAAAGAAGGAGCTTTACATGATGGAAAAATCATGGATGTGGTTGAACCAATACAATCGTTGTTAGAAGAATATAACAGCATATTTGTATGTGATAATCACCCTGAAGATGCAAGAGAGTTTCAAGCTTATCCTAAACATTGTGTAATAGGAACAAGTGAAGCACAAGTAATAGATGAACTACAAAAGTATAATAAGAATCAAATTGAAAAGAATAGTACCAATACATTCTTTAGTCCAGGTTTTCAAGATTTTTTAGAAGAGGACTTTTATCAATACGATGATTATATTATTACCGGATGTTGTACCGATTTATGTATTTTACAATTCGCATTGAGCTTTCACAGTTGGTTAAACCAAAATGATTACAATGATAAACGTATTATCATTCCAGTAGATTGTGTGGAAACATATCATATTGATGGAAACCATGATGCGGGTCAATGGAATGAAATGGCTTTAGAAAATATGGCCACCAATGGAATACAAATTGTATCTAGAATCGAGGGTGAGTAAAAATGAAAGATCCACGTAATTTAAGTTTAGTAATGGATTTCTATGAATTAACAATGTCACAATGTTATTTCAATTTAGATAAAGACAAAGAAGTCGTCTTTGATATGTTTTATCGTAAAAACCCAGACGAAGGGGGATTATGTATCTTCTGTGGGTTAGAACAAGTGATCGAATATGTTCAAAATTTAAAGTTTGATCAAGAAGATATTGAATATTTACGTTCTTTAAACCAATTTAGTGATGGGTTCTTAGACTATTTGAGTGATTTTAAATTTACGGGAGATATTTATGCGATTAAAGAAGGGACACCTGTATTCCCACATGAACCATTGGTTCGTGTAAAAGCACCAATCATTCAAGCCCAACTAGTTGAAACAGCTTTATTGTTGGCGGTTAACCATCAAACATTAATTGCCACAAAAGCTAGACGTGTAGCACAAGCTGCCGATGGGCGAGCAGTGATGGAATTTGGGGCGCGTCGTGCACATAACTTTGATGCCGCTATTTATGGAGCGCGTGCTGCTTATATTGGAGGAGCTGTAGGTTCGGCAACGACTTATGCTGGAAAAGCTTATGGCTTGCCAGTACTTGGAACGATGGCGCACAGTTTTATTCAAAGTTTTGATACTGAATACGATGCCTTTATGTACTATGCAAAAACGTATCCAGATGCATGTACTTTATTGATTGATACATATAGTACCCTAAAATCAGGAATTAAAAATGCCATTAAAGTAGCTAAAGACTACTTGGAACCAAATGGACATCGCTTAAAAGGTGTTCGTATCGATAGTGGAGATATGGCTTACTTAACAAAGAAAGTTCGTAAAGAGTTAGATGATGCCGGTATGCAAGATTGTGGTATTGTAGTATCCAACTCTTTGGATGAATATATTATTGAATCTCTAATTCACCAACAAGGGGCACAAATCAATTCCTTTGGGGTAGGAGAAAACTTAATTTGTTCGAAAAACTCTCCAGTATTTGGTGGTGTATATAAAATGGTAGCCATTGAAAAAGATGGAGAAATCATTCCAAAGATTAAAATCAGTGACAACGTAGAAAAAGTAACCAACCCGGGTTATAAAAACTTATTCCGTATTTATGATAAAGAAAGTGGAATGGCCGAAGGGGACTTAATGGCTTTGCATGATGAATCCTTTGATACCAACCAAGATTTAACGATTTATCACCCAGGAAACCGTTGGAAATACAAAGTCTTTAAAGGAGGAACGTATGAAATACGTGACTTGTTGGAACCAATCTTTGTCAAAGGAGAATTGGTTTACAAACAACCTACTTTAGAAGAAATCCGAGATTATT
This sequence comes from Erysipelothrix rhusiopathiae, assembly GCA_902797585.1. Lineage (GTDB taxonomy): Bacteria > Bacillota_I > Bacilli_A > Erysipelotrichales > Erysipelotrichaceae > RUG14284. The sequence goes on along the minus strand of CADBTK010000125.1, from coordinate 29 downwards.
CAAAAGAGGAATTAAAAACTATTTGGGAT
>CADBTK010000124.1 GCA_902797585.1 Erysipelothrix rhusiopathiae | reverse complement strand
CTAATACAGCAACTTTTTTATTCTTTGTTATATTCAGAATAAGCCAATTGGTCTTTGATAATAGCATTCCTACAATAAAAAATCCAACATGGTTAAAAGGGTTTTGATACAGCGTAATTACTCCATTAGATAGAACCCCCAAATACGACAAAGACCACGAGATAAAAAACAAACATAAACAGAAAACTATCCGAATTTTATTATTACATAATCTCCCTAGAAAAAAACAAATAAGTAAAACAGGAACATAATAAAGCCATGTATTATATCCTAAAATCCATTTTAGGCCTTGATCGATACTTATAACATTTTCGCCAAATAATACACTGATAGCATATGTAATTATTCCCCATATAATCCAAGGCACTATAATATTCTTTAGTTTCTTCATCCAAAATTCTTTGGCTGGTTGCTTCTGATTAAAGAAATACCCAGAACAAATAAGAAAGCATGGAACACCAATAGTTCCAAGAAGGCGTCGGATTGTTTCTGCATTGGACAAAAAGCTTTCGCAATGGGCGGAAACAACGCAAGTGATAGAAATGGCTCTCAAAACATAGATTGTTCTGCTTAGTCTTTCTTTTCCCAAATACGAATTGTCTATCTTATTCATCAGCTATTATCCACATCCATTTCACAACTTTCTTTATTTGCCGGGTACAAATGCTTTTTGTCATACTATCCAATAGTCATAATAAAATTCTGTTTCACTCTGCTTATGTTCTACAAAGCAACATTGATTGAGTGAAAGTGATTATGACTTTCACTCATCTTCGTTCCGTATGCTTTGCTAAGCTTAGATAGTCTGCTATATATTTCCACAGAAACATCTTCACGTGCTAATACAGGAAATCTTTTTCTGATTCTTCGTTTTCAAATCCTAGTTCAATTGGAACTAATTCCAGACTCCGAATTGTTGTGTTTTTTCCAATATCAACAATCGGAATAATCGATCTATAATTATATGGATCGTAGACCAAACCCGTCTTATAGTTCTTTGTTCTAATTCTAAACAACTCTTCTGGTGAAGTTTCGTTGCCAACACTATACCTTTCAAATATATCATCTGGAGCATATTTTATGTGCTCTTCTTTAAAAATAAAATTCCCAAGTGAATAAAATATTGGTTTCCCTTTATATATTTCAATCCCTTTTAATTGGTGAGTTCCAGTTCCGATCACAATTGATACACCGACGTCAATACATGCATGTGCAAATTCCTCAAGATAATCATCAGCAGTATCATCTGAATCTCCTTTAATATCATGGGAATGAACGCTCATGACAATTATATCAGCGTTTGACTTTGTATCTTTTATAACTTTAAGTATTCTATCTAAATCACCTTTATGACAATATGTTATCTTTCTTTCTTCTTCCCCCACTATAAACTCCAGACGTCCGAGTCGATGCACTTCAGAAGGCAATGAATGGGTTCCCATTTTTACCGATTTCAAAAACCTTGCATTTAGACACGTTTTCTGAGCAATCTCATCTATTATTTTCATCTAATCATTTGTTACCTGTATCCTTTCAGTATGTCGCAGCATATTTACACCCGGTCGAGCTGGAATCATCTTCGAAGAGTTTCCTGCTCTGGCAGCATCATCTCAGGAGGCAGTGCAGCTTAAAAAGGCAATCTTTCTTCCTTCGCATACCGTGTAAAAGGCTTTGTAGCTTCATTAAGAGAACTACCAGACCCTGAATGTAGAATATTTCTAGAATCAAGAGCTTCATTTGTTAATCGAAGACCATCGTATGAGAAATCCATTGTATGATTATTTGCTGTATTAAAGTAATCAAATCCATATCGTAAAAGATGTTCCAATATCTCCTGATTTGTAGTCAGCCATTGCCCTCCACAAAATGTGGATGCAAAAGCTCGTTCTCCACTTAATACCATTTCAAGATTTCCACATCGCAAATCACAAGTACGTAATAAATTGATTAAATCATTATCCTGCCAATACTTTTCAGTTGGTGGAGTGAGCATAATAGCATCACCAGTAAAGCATAGAATCATTTTCTCATCCTTCTATCATATTTAAGTACCGTTCTAAAACCCAAACCAACCATTTTTGATCACCAGTCATTGAATCTGTACAATGAGGCCAAAAATCATCTCTTTGTGGTCCCTCCCATTTTTTCAGCCATTCGTTCATTGGTCGAGGCATCGGTGTCTTTGGAGGAATTTTAAAGCCTGGGTATAATTCAGAAAAAACATCACGAACTATATATTTGTTTTGTCCACGTCGAACTCTCTCTAAATCCAAAGGCATATCCATGATAGTCTCAGAATATGGAGCATATAATTCAATACCTGCCAGATCACAAGCGTCATGATAAAAATTCAGAGAAGGCTCAGCTTCAAACATTGTCAAAAATCT
>CADBTK010000123.1 GCA_902797585.1 Erysipelothrix rhusiopathiae | reverse complement strand
TTATAGATCTAAGCATACAAATAAAAAGTTGAATCATATACATGACTCAACTTAGGGATTGTGTTATTCACGTTCTTGTACAATTTTGAAATCGTGAGAAGTTAATGCTTCTTTGATTTGTTCTAAGTGTGCCTTGTTTCTTGTTTCTAATGTAATTTTTAAGAAACAGTCTGTGATATCTAAGTCAGGATCGGCGTTGTCATAATCCACGGCAACAACGTTTCCTCCATTTTTAGCAATGATATCACTTACACCAGTTAATTGGCCTGGTTTATCTGTTAATTGAATGACAAAACTTGTCTTACGACCGGATAATAATAACCCTCGTGTAATCACACGGTCAATGATATTGACATCGATATTTCCTCCAGAGACTATACAAACTACATTTTTATCTTTACAAGGAATTTTATCGAATAATACAGCAGCTACACTAACAGCTCCAGCTCCTTCGGCAATAATCTTTTGTTTTTCTAATAGAGTTAGGATACTAGCGGCAATTTCGTCTTCATTTACTGTAATGACTTCATCCACATACTTTTGAACCATTTCAAAAGGGATGTCTCCTGGATGTTTTACCGCAATCCCATCGGCAAATGTATTGACTGTATCTAAGGTTAATTGTTCACCTTTTTGCATGGATTGCACCATGCTGCTGGCATTGGCTGCTTGGACTCCATAAATTTTGATATCTGGTTTTAAACTTTTGGCAACAAAGGCAACTCCACTAATAAGACCTCCACCACCAATTGGTACGACAATGGCATCTACATCGTCTAAATCTTCTAAGATTTCTAAACCGATGGTACCTTGTCCGGCAATGACATCTTCGTCATCGTAAGGGTGAACAAAGGTATATCCATGTTCGTCTGCCATTTGACTAGCTAAAGCGTACGCTTCATCGTAAGCTCCTTCAGCTAAACATACTTTTGCCCCATAGCTTTTCGTAGCTTCAATTTTAGAAATAGGGGCATTATCGGGCATACAAATTGTACAAGGAATCCCTTCTTCTTGCGCCGCTAAGGCAACTCCTTGAGCGTGGTTACCAGCACTAGAAGCGATGATTCCTTTTTCTTTTTCTTCTTGTGAAAGGCGACTAATCTTAAAGTAAGATCCACGAATCTTAAACGATCCAGTTCTTTGTAAGTTTTCTGCTTTTAAATAGAGTTTATTGTTGGCAGTTAAATTCAATGCAGGAATTAATTCGGTTTTACGAATGACATTTTTTAATACGTTGCGTGCGGAATATACTTTATCGATTGTTAACATAGTGAACACCTCTCAATTTTTAAAAAGATTATATCATAAGTGAAATGTAATCTTTCATAATTTGTCAATTATTCTTTATTGATGATAAAATGACTCAAAAAGGAGGCACTGTATGAACAAAGAAACATACTCTTTATCCTTAGAAACATTAACAATCTTTCGAAATCTATTAAATGATCCCATTCTTTCTAGATTAAACGTATTTTTTCAAATGGATGATAAAAATACAAAAGAATGTGTGTCTAAGTATTGTGATTTTGTATCGGAATTATATAAAGTGGATACGAATTTATCCAATTACATTTACCAATTGGTGATGAATGATGAGAATGTCGTTGTGTCTACCATTGGGAAAAAGAAACCATTATCTCTTCCTTTACAACAAGCACTAGATTATGAATTAGAAGTGATCGAACAAATATCCAATATTACTTCTGAACAAATCATAAAAGGATTGGATATAGATGGATTTTTACCACAATGGGAAAATACTTCTTGTGATTATAAAAAGGAGTATCAAACTCGCTTGGATCAAATCGGAAAGAAAGGATATGGAATCTATGCCAAACACCGTGCCTTTTGTATCAAGAAACATCAAGTGGTTCCTATTTTAAATCCAGATCCACAACGCTTAAGTGATTTAGTAGGATACCAAGAAGAAAGAAATAAAGTCATTAAAAATACATTAGCTTTCTTACAAGGATTGGACAGTCACAATGTCCTATTGTATGGAGATGCAGGAACAGGAAAATCCAGTACTATAAAAGCTATAGTCAATGAATATTATGATCAAGGGTTGCGTTTGATTGAAGTGAAAAAACATCAACTACACCAGATTCCTAATTTAATGGATCAATTAGCGGACAATCCTTTACACTTTATTCTTTTTATCGATGATTTAAGTTTTGAATCCAATGATGATAATTTTATTGCCCTAAAGACAATTTTAGAAGGCGGGATTCAACATGCGGCAAATAATATTGCGGTATATGCTACTACCAATCGAAGACATTTTGTGAAAGAGAATATGGAACAAAGAGCCGGGACAGAAGTCTTTAGAAATGATGTCATTCAAGAAACGATTTCATTGGCCTCTCGGTTTGGTCTGACGGTTACTTTCCAAAAACCAAAGAAAGATTTATATAATGAAATTGTATTGGAATTAGCCAAACGAAGAAATCTTCAATTGGACGAAAAAGAATTATTGATACGAGCACATGCATATGCGATACGCTGTACTGGATTTAGTCCACGCACGGCCAAACAATTTATAGAATTAGAGAAGATAAATGAAGTAATGGAAGGAAATCAAGATGTCTGAAACATTATCGCAAAAAACAGCCCGACGATTAAAAGAAATCATTACCCAAGGGCATAAATATAAAGTAGGGGATAAACTACCCAATGAAAATGAACTAGCAGCGCAAATGGATGTCTCTCGCTCTACTATCCGAGAAGCGATTCGATTACTAGTTTTTGAAGGGTATTTAGAAGTACAAAGAGGGAATGGTACTTTTGTGGCCAGTCAATTGGATACCCAAGTAAAAACACACGATTTAGATCAAGATAAAGTCACTTTACGTGATTTATATGAAACACGTTTAATCTTTGAACCAGAAGCGGCAGCCTTAGCTTGTCAAAGAGCCAGTGATGAAGAAATTCAACATATATTAAAACTAGGGAAACGTGTTCAAGAATTGATAAAAAAAGAACCAGATGGGAAAGAGCGAATTGCCAGTGAAGCAGCTTTTCATGGAGCGATTGTGAAGGCCAGTCACAATGAGTTTTTATCTCAATTCTTACCGATTATTACTGAAACAATAGAAAAGACTTTCTCATTACGAATTAATCTAGATATCATTGCGGAAGATGCATATAAAGATCATATTCTAATCATGAACTTTTTAGAGAAACGAGATG
>CADBTK010000122.1 GCA_902797585.1 Erysipelothrix rhusiopathiae | reverse complement strand
GTTGAGGATATGTTTCCACAACATTTTCTTGTACTTTTATCGGTTGTGATTCTACTTTTTGATATGATTCAAATCCTTTTTCAATCATAGATGAAGATGGTTGAACCACCGGTTGGTTGTTTTCAATGATTGGCATTGGCTTTGGATCAAAATCAAAAGATTCTTGTTGGATAGTTGGACTGGCGGTCACTTGTTTTATTTGCACTGTCTGCAAAGAAGCTTGAAGCGCTTCTTTAATGGTAGTACGAATTAATTCCAACAATTCGTTTTGTTTAGAAATACGAATCTCCCATTTCCCTGGATGCACATTAACATCCACAAGTTGGGTATCCGTCTCGATTTGAAGAACCACAATTGGATAACGCATCTTTGGAAGATAATCGCTATAGGCATCTAAAATAGCCTTTTGTAAATGAGGACTACGAATCAAACGTGTATTCATTGTCATAAACATAAAATACTTCGTTGCGCGATTGATCTTAGGTTGAATGGCATATCCAGATACTTTAAACTCCCCTTTTTCTCCTTGAAAAGAAATGGCATTTTTTGCCACTTGTGCCCCATACATCTGGAATAAGATTTCTTGGATATTTCCATTTCCGCTACTTTGGAATACTCGTTTCCCATCATGCGACAAAGTAAAACGAATCTCTGGATGGGACAATGCCATTTTATTTATCAAATCCGCAATAATACTAAATTCATAATTCCCAGATTTTAAATGTTTAAAACGAGCCGGCGTTTTGACAAATAAACCGGTTACTTCTATTCGTGTCCCTTTTGGACAAGACATTTCTTCTTTTGATACTAAATCTCCATAATCATAGATGATGCGTGTTGCCTGTTGACCATTGTTGGTCTGCATATCTACATGGGCAACTGCGGCAATACTGGCCAAGGCTTCTCCACGAAATCCCATGGTAGAGATATTAAATAAATCTTCTTCCCGGTGCATTTTACTTGTGGCATGACGCATAAAAGACAGGCCGGCATCTTCAGCATCCATTCCATCGCCGTCATCGGTAATGATGATACTTTGGATTCCTCCCTGTTCAATTTGTACATCGATTGTTTTGGCATGGGCATCAATACTGTTTTCTACGCATTCTTTCACAATATTACTAGGTCTTTCAACCACTTCCCCTGCGGCAATCATATTGGTTAAATGTTCACTCAATATTTGTATTGAAGGCATAATTCTCCTTTATTTAATACGTTGGGCTTTTTTCTTTAATTCATATAAACAATCCAGCGCCTCTTTTGCAGACATATCGTCCACATCAAGTTGTTGGAGTTGTTCAATCACTTCATTTTTTTCTGGTTGGACTTTGTCCATCACAAATAAGTTAGGTTGATAACTGCTTTGAATATGGTTTCCTTCATATTCTGACAAGAGTTGTTGGGCTCTTTCTAATACGACATTGGGTAATTGAGCCAAACGAGCCACATTAATCCCATAAGACTTATCTGCTTTTCCTTCTACAACACGATATCTAAATTCAATATCTTCTTTTCTTTCTTTTACATCTACATGTACATTTTGTACCGACTCATGACTTTGATCCAATTGTGTCAATTCATGATAGTGGGTAGAAAATAATGTTTTTGCTTGAATCGCAGAATCAATATATTCAATCATGGCTTGGGCTAATGCCATTCCATCATAAGTGGCTGTTCCTCGTCCAATTTCATCCAATAATATTAACGAATGTTTGGTCGCATGACGCAACGCTTCATTGGCTTCCATCATTTCCACCATGAAAGTCGATTTCCCTGCCAAAATATCATCACTGGCTCCAATGCGAGTAAAAATACGATCAAAGATAGGAAGACTGGCTTCTTTTGCCGGAATAAAACTTCCCATTTGCGCCATTACTACCAATAAGGCATTTTGACGCATATAAGTCGATTTCCCTCCCATATTTGGTCCTGTGATAATTTCAATATTTGTCTTTTCATCCATCATCCAATCATTGGATACAAAATTGCGATCTTTCATCGTAACATCTAATATCGGATGTTTCCCTTCACGAATCGTAATACTACTTTCTGGATGGAAACTTGGACAAATATATCCTTTGTCACTTGCTAAAGTTGCTAAAGCATACAAAACATCAATGGTTGCCAAGGCTTTGGCGCATTGATGCAAATCAAACAACTCTGCTTTAATCACTGCCAATAATTCATTGAATAACTGAATTTCTAAGGCAACTTTTTGTTCTTGGGCATGAAGAATTTGATCTTCTTTCTCTTTTAATTCTTGGGTAATAAAACGAGTGGCATTGGCTAATGTTTGTTTTGCTTGATATCCAAACTCTTCTTTAATTGCACTTAGGTTTGGATTTCGCACTTCAATATAGTATCCAAAGACACGATTATATCCAATCTTTAAAGATTTTACTCCCGTGCGTTCTCTTTCTTTAGCTTCTAATTCCAAAATGAAATCTCTTCCCTTTTGGGCAATATGACGCAAGGAATCTAGTTGTTCATTATATCCATCTTGGAAAATTCCTCCATCTTTCATAGTTAATGGAGGTTCTTCAACAATGGCTCCTTGAAGTTGTTCATATAAGCCATAACAATCCGGTACGTCTTTAAATTCTGGATAAGAAGGAATCGCTTGAGCTAATTGTAAAATTGGACGTGCATGTTCTAAAGAGACCATTAATTGTAATACATCTCTTGGACTGGCATTCCCATAAGCCATACGACTAGCCAAACGTTCCATATCATAAACATAAATTAAATGGTCTTTTAATTGTTCGCGCAATAAGAAGTCATCTTTTAAATAGGCTAGGGCTTGTTGGCGCTTGGCTATTTTGGAAGCATCGATAAGTGGTGCTTCAATCCAACGACGCAACAAACGCGAACCCATCACACATTGACATCGATCCATAAATGACCATAAAGAATGGTCTTTAGAAACTAAATCCAAATGCTTTTTTGTTTCTACATCCATCACCAATGAATCTTGTTGGTTGATTGATTCCATTGGCAAGAAGTGATCAATGTGTTGTTTTTGTGTTTCGTTTAAATACCCCATTAATTGCGCCAAAGACTCTTGAGCAGCTTGTGCTTGAATACCATTTAATAAGTTTTCATCTTCTGGTTGTAGTTTTTCTTTCTTTTGACGAGAGACAATCCATTCCCTTTCTTCTAAAGCTCGAATCCATCGCTTATCTATTTTCATGGATACGACAATTTCACTTACATTTTGTGCCATCAAAGCTTTTTGTAATGAAACCAATGATTTCTCAATAGATTGATAACGAAGGTGTCCTGTACTTAATTCACAATAGATAATGTGAATATCCCAGCCAGTGACCACTACACTTGCAAGATAGTTATCTTCTTTGGCATCTAATCCTTGATCCATATAAGTCCCTGGTGTAATGGTACGAACAATCCCTCTTTCGACAATCCCTTTGGTCTGTTTTGGATCACTTAATTGTTCACAAATGGATACCTTATATCCTTTTTTTATTAATCGCTGTATATATCCTGCTGCAGCATGATGTGGAATTCCACACATTGGCACTTTCTCTTCCACACCGGCATTCTTCCCTGTCAACACCAAGTCTAGTTCACGACTACAGATTTTCGCATCTTCAAAAAACATCTCATAAAAATCTCCGAGTCGATAGAACAAAATAGACCCTGGATTGTTTTCCTTGGTCTGAATATATTGTTGCATCATGGGTGTATATTTCTTTTCTTTCATGTACTCTATTATAACAAATTTAAAAAGAAGTATTGGTTAAATATGGTATACTGTTTACGCATTGAATTTAGGAGGGTAAGATGAAAAAAACGATTGTTTTTAGAAATAAAACATTTCAAATTGACATCGGATTTTTTGCGATCCTTTTCATATTATGGTTTACTAGTTGTTTCGCAATCTACAATTCATTCAACTTGATTAAAGATGGAAGTGGAACAGGATATTTAATGCGTCAAATCTTCTGGTATATCATTGGATTTGGAGCTCTCTTTTTCTTAACCTCTATTCAAAACCACGCTATATATTCTTATATTAAAAAGGCTTATCAAATCTTATTAGGGTGTTTG
>CADBTK010000121.1 GCA_902797585.1 Erysipelothrix rhusiopathiae | reverse complement strand
GAACATGTTCTTACTTTCGACATCCACATATTGGTTAATATCGGTAAAGTAAGGGTTGGTCATTCCAATTTCTTCTCCTTGATAAATGTATGGCGTTCCTCGCATCAAATGCGTTACAACCGCTAATAGTTTAGCACTTTGTTTACGATAGGTACTATCGTTTAAAAAACGAGAAAGTGCACGCGGTTGATCGTGGTTATTGAAGAATAAGGCATTCCATGCGTTGTTTTCTTGCATGCCTACTTGCCATTTGTTTAATAGTTGTTTCAATTCAATGAAGTCAAAAGGTTTTAATTCCCATTTCTTCATATCTTTGTAGTCTACTTTTAAATGGTGGAAGGTAAATACCATACTTAATTCTTTCCCATTTTCATTGGCGTATAAAACACAATTCTCCAATGTGGTTGAACTCATTTCTCCAACTGTCACAGAATCACTGTACTTAGAAAAACTTCTTTTGTTTAATTCTTCTAAGTATTCATGAACCAATGGACCGTCGGTATAGTATTGTCGACCATCAAAGTTATTTGGATCATCTTGATCTACAGTTGATTTAGAAATAAGGTTTACAACATCGAAACGGAAGCAGTGAACCCCTTTATCTAACCAGTAGTTGATAATGTCAGCACATTCTTGTCGAACATCCGGATTATCCCAATTTAAATCAGCTTGTGTTTTGTCGTAAAGGTGAAGATAGTATTCATCGAATTCACGAACGTACTCCCAAGCTGGTCCACCAAATTTGGATTGCCAATTTGTCGGAAGTGTTCCATCTGACTTTCCTTTACGCCAGAAATAATAATCCTTATATTTTTTGTCACCTTGTAAAGCTTTTTGAAACCATTCGTGTTCTGTGGATGTATGGTTAAATACCATGTCAAACATGATTTGAATGTCTCTTTCTTTACAGGCTTGGCTCAATTGTTCAAAATCTTTCATCGTTCCATAACGTGGATCGATTTCTCTGTAGTTAGCAACATCGTATCCATTATCTCTTTGTGGAGAAATACACATTGGGTTAAACCAAATGATATCGACTCCTAACTCCTTTAAATAGTCAAGGCGGGAGATAATCCCTTGGATATCTCCCCACCCATCATTATTTGAGTCTTGAAATGATTTTGGATAGACTTGGTAAACTACTTTATCTTTAAAACTCATAGTATCCCTCTATTCAAAAGTAATAAAATCGGTTCCTTTAGCGGATGCGTTACCTTCCTTAACTGTAGCAATTACACTTCCATCTGTAAATACGATTGGTGTAACTGCAGGTTTATTGTTTTTCTTTAAGACGTCTAAGTCAACTTCAGCAATTAAGTCTCCTTGTTTAACAACGTCTCCTTGTTTAACGTGAGAAGTGAAACCTTCTCCATTTAATTCGACAGTATCCATTCCAATGTGGATTAATATTTCTTTTCCGTTGGCACATTTGATTCCGTAAGCATGACCAGTAGGGAAGCATACACTAATTTCTCCAGAGAATGGTGCGTATACTTTTCCATCGCTTGGAACAACTGCAAATCCATCACCCATAGCTTTAGAAGAGAAAGCAGCATCTTCTACTTCAGTGATAGGGATGATTTTTCCAGATACAGGAACAATCATTGTTTCATCTTTTTGTGCATCAGTAAATGCGGCAACTTCTTCTGTTTCTTCGGCATATAATTCACCAGTGTTTGGGTCAATTTTCTTTTTCCCAACAATTACAGTTAATACAAATGGTACTACCAATGCAACAGCCATAGCTAAGGCAAAGATTGCCATGTATTTAGGGAAGATAGAAATAATTCCAGGAAGACCACCAACTCCAATAGCAGCTGCGTTAACGCTGAATGCTGTTGAAATGATAGCGGCCAAACTTGATCCAATCATCGCACAGAAGAATGGCCATTGGTATTTCAAGTTGATACCAAACATAGCAGGTTCAGTAACCCCTAACCAACATGAAATCATAGAAGGGTAGTTTACTTCTTGTGCTTTTGTATTTTTCTTTTGCAAGAAAGCCATACCTGCAACGGCAGAACCTTGAGCAATGTTAGATAAAGCAATCATTGGCCATAACATAGTTCCACCAGTAGAGTTAATTAATTGTAAGTCAATAGCGTTAGACATGTGGTGAAGTCCAGTAATTACTAATGGTGCATAGAAGAATCCAAAGACAGCTCCGAATAATACGCGGAAGTTACCAGAGATACCAGCCATAACGAAGGCACTTACCCATTCTCCAACTTTCCATCCGATTGGACCTAAGATGAAGTGAGCAGCCATAACAGCTAATAATAATGAACAGAAAGGTACTAAAATCATTTGTACTACTTGTGGCACAATTCGTTTAAAGAATCTTTCTAAGTAAGCTAAAGTAAAGGCAGCTAAGATTGCAGGAATAACTTGCGCTTGGTAACCGATCATACGGAATTCAGGGCCACCGAAGTTCCATACATAGTTAGGAGCCCAATCACCAGCAGCCATACCTGGAACACCATAAGCGTTAACTAATTGTCCAGATACTAGAGTTAAACCTAATACGATACCCAACATTGGAGTTCCACCCATTTTTCTTTGGACAGACCAACAAATACCTACAGGAATACCTGTGTGGAATACAGCTTCCCCAATTAGCCATAAGAATTTGTGCATTCCGGCAAGGAATGTTCCATCTTCTAATACAACGGCCATTTCTAGGATGTTTCTAAATCCTAAGATCAAACCTCCACAGATGATGGCTGGAATCAATGGTGCAAAGATTTCAGCAATGTTTGACATTACTTTTTGTAATGGAGTTTGGTTATCTTTAGCCGCATCTTTCATAGCGTCTTTAGATACTCCTTCAATTCCTGCAAAGTCTGTGAATTCTTTGTAGAAATCTGCTACATCATTTCCAATGATTACTTGGAATTGACCAGCTTGTGTAAATGTTCCTTTTACACTTGGTAAAGATTCAATTTTTTTGATGTCCGCTTTGTTTGGGTCTACCAAGACAAAACGCATACGAGTGACACAGTGTGTAACGGCGCTAATGTTTTCTTTACCGCCTACAAGTGTCAACAACTCTTTAACATCGGTTGTAAACTTGCTCATTTTTCTTTCCTCCAAACTTGTTTAAACAACTCACACTTTCAGTATATTCAACTTGTTTAAACATGTCAATAATTAGTTCTTCGATTTTTGTGAGGTCTATATTATAATAGGAATGGAAACGCGGAGACTGTTATGGCGAAAATGAAATACGAAAAGATTTATAAAAATCTGAAAGCAAAAATCGAAAGTGGGAAATATCCTGTTCAATCTTATTTGCCTTCTGAGCATGAATTGATTGGAATGTACGATTGTACTCGTAATACGGTTCGACGTGCTTTATCAATGTTGCGTATGGAAGGATATATAGTTAGTCAACATGGAAAAGGTGCCCAAGTTATTTATGAACCAGTAGCCGATCAAAGTTTATTTACGATTGGTGGAATTGAGTCATTATCGGAAGCGATTGATAGAAATAATAAAACGCTAGAAACCAAAGTGATTGATTTTCAAGAAATCACTGTGGATGATGAGATATCGGTATTAACTGGTTATGATATTGGAGAACCAGTATATTTGATTAAACGTCTTCGTAAAATTGATGGAGAAGTATTGATTAGTGATACCAACTATTTCTTAAAATCAGAAATTGTTGGATTAACAAAAGAGAT
>CADBTK010000120.1 GCA_902797585.1 Erysipelothrix rhusiopathiae | reverse complement strand
CCTCGTAACACAACAATCCCTACAAGTAAGTCACAAATCTTCTCTACTGCTGCTGATAACCAACCGGCTGTAGATATCCGTGTATTACAAGGGGAACGTCCAATGGCTGATGACAACAAAGAATTAGGAAACTTCCAATTGACTGGAATTGCACCAGCTCGTCGTGGAGTGCCTCAAATCGAAGTTACATTTGACATTGATGCCAACGGTATCGTAAATGTTAGTGCCAAAGACAAAGGAACTGGTAAAGAACAAAACATTACCATCCAAAACTCTAGTGGTTTAAGCGATGACGAAATCGACCGTATGGTTCGTGAAGCAGAAGAAAATAAAGAAGCGGACGAAAAACGTAAAGAAGAAATTGATGTTCGTAACCGTGCAGAAGGATTGGTTGCTCAAATCGATGCGACTTTAGAAGACAACAAAGACAAAATCGATGCTAGTCAAGCCGAAGAAGTGAAAAAATTACGTGACGACTTACAAAAATCCTTAGATGAAAATAACATGGATGAAGTTCGTACTAAATTAGAAGCAGTAGAAAAAGCAATGCAAGCAGCTAGTGCTAGCATGTACCAACAAGCAGCTGGAGCTGAACAACCAGCGCAAGATCAACCACAACAACAAAACAACGATGATGTAGTTGATGGTGAATACACAGAAAAACACTAATACAATGAAGTTCTAGTTTTTACTAGGACTTCTTGTTTCGAGAAGAAAGGATGGCAATCATGGCTGACCAAAAAAGAGATTATTATGAGGTGCTGGGTGTAAGTAAGAGTGCCACAGAGGATGAGATTAAAAAAGCCTATCGTAAGTTGGCTATGAAATATCATCCCGATGTAAACAAAGACCCAGGTGCAGAAGATAAATTTAAAGAAATCAATGAAGCCTATGAAGTATTAAGCGATAAACAAAAGCGTCAAACGTATGATCAATTTGGTCATGCAGGAATGGATGGTGCTTTTGGAGGTGGATACTCACAAGGATTCACCGACTTCAGTGATTTAAATGATATTTTCGGATCCTTCTTCGGAGGTGGATTCGGAGGATTTGGTGGTGGTTCTAGACGTAGCGCTAACCAACCGCGCCAAGGAAATGATCGCATTATGCAAATGCGCATCGATTTCATGGACGCCATTTTCGGAAAAACAGAAACGATTTCCTTAGATGTAGATGAGCAATGTGATCATTGTCATGGTTCAGGAGCTGAGTCTCCAAGTGATGTAACGACATGTCCAACTTGTGGCGGTACTGGAGTTGTGATGACCCAACAACGTAGTCCATTTGGGGTCATTCAACAACAAACCGTTTGTCCGGACTGTCATGGAACAGGAAAGAAAGTAACCAAAGAGTGTCACAAATGTCATGGAAAAGGATATGAACATCGTCATGTCAAATTAGATATTAAGATTCCTGCAGGAATTCAATCAGGTCAACAAATCCGAATTGCAGGAAAAGGAGAACGTGGAGCTAATGGAGGTCCAAATGGGGATTTATACATTGAAATCATGGTGCGCCCACACAAAACATTTACACGTCAAGGAAATGATATCTTTATCAAAGTTCCTGTCAGTGCTGTGGATGTAACCATTGGTACAAAAGTAGATGTACCAACCGTCTATGGAGATGTAGAATTGAAAATCCCAGAAGGAACCCAACCAAACACCAAATTCCGTCTAAAAGGAAAAGGTGTAAAATCAGCCAAGGGTGCTCAAGGAGATCAATATGTAGAGGTCGAAGTAGAGATTCCTAAGAAAGTCTCTAAAAAAGATCGAGAACTTTATGAAAAGATTCGTTCGAACCAAAACGATTCACCATTTGAACGATTTAAGAAAGCTTTTCAATAATTATGAAACCTCAGAAATTTCTGAGGTTTTTATATATTAGATATTAGGTCTAAAGATACCGGTTGTGTGGTTTTGAAGAAAGTTAAAAAATTTATGCATTTTATGGCTCGTTATAGTTGACTCTGTGAGCATAGTTAGATAGTATGAAGGTGCTTATATAACTGACGGATTGTGGAATAACCACGTGGAGTATAAGTCAATCATGCCGACCGTCTGGGCGACCGTGGATAGTAATACGGTTTTTTTTATGAATTCGTATAGGAGGACAAAAATGCGAACAGAATGGAATGGTTTTAAAGGAAAAAAATGGACGGAAGAAATCGATGTACGAGATTTCATACAAAACAACTATGCGCCTTATGATGGAGATGAAAGTTTCTTAACAGATCCAACAGAAGCTACCAATGATTTATGGAAACAGCTTCAAGCTCTTCAAAAAGAAGAACGTGACAATAATGGAGTGTTGGATATGGAAACAGAAGTGGTTTCAAGCATTACTGCATATCCGGCAGCTTACATGAACAAAGATTTAGAAAAAATCGTAGGTTTACAAACGGATAAACCATTGAAACGTGCATTCATGCCATATGGGGGAGCCCGTATGAGTGAGCAAGCGTGTGAAACATACGGATATAAACCGAGCGAAAAGTTACATGAAATCTTTTCTAAATATCATAAAACACACAACGATGCAGTATTTCAAGCCTATACGCCTGAAATGCGTTTAGCGCGTCGCAACAAAATATTAACGGGACTTCCAGACACATATGGACGTGGTCGTATTGTAGGCGATTATCGTCGTGTTGCGTTATATGGAATCGATTACTTAATTGAACAAAAACAAAAAGATTTGGATAACTGTGGTTCTGGATCGATGCGAGATGATGTTATTCGTCAACGGGAAGAATTAGCAGAACAAATCCAAGCGTTAAAAGACATGAAAGTCATGGCTAGTGATTATGGATTTGATATTTCAAAACCAGCATCTAATGGTTTAGAAGCTGCTCAATGGCTTTACTTTGGTTATTTAGCATCCATCAAAACACAAAATGGAGCGGCAATGAGTGTAGGACGTATCTCTACATTCTTAGATATCTATTTTGATCGAGACTTAAAAAATGGAACGTTTACAGAAAGTGAGATCCAAGAGATTGTTGACCATATGACAATGAAATTCCGTATGGTTAAATTTGCCCGTATCCCTAGTTACAATGAATTATTCTCTGGAGACCCAGTATGGGCAACATTGGATGTAGCTGGGATTGGGATGGACGGAAGACATCAAGTTACAAAAACTTGTTTCCGTTTCCTACATACATTAGAAAATATGGGACCTAGTCCTGAACCAAACTTAACGGTTCTTTACAGTTCCTCCTTACCAGAACCATTTAAACGATATGCTTCGGCAGTTTCTGTAGCAACAAGCTCTGTGCAATATGAAAATGATGATGTAATGCGCCCTGTATGGGGAGATGATTACAGCGTTTGTTGTTGTGTTAGTGCGACCGAAACAGGAAAAGAAATGCAATTGTTTGGAGCTCGTGCCAACTTAGCAAAGTGTTTATTATATGCCATCAATGGTGGTGTGGATGAAAAAACTGGAGATCAAGTAGGGCCTGAGTACCGTCCGATCACAAGTGAAATTTTGGATTATGATGAAGTGATGCATCGATACGATGACATGATGGAGTGGTTAGCTGATATTTATGTCAATACATTGAATTTAATCCACTACATGCATGATAAATACTATTACGAAGCTGCGCAAATGGCTTTGATTGATACAGATGTACGTCGTACTTTTGCGACTGGAATTGCTGGATTTAGTCACGTGGTTGATTCTTTGAGTGCGATTAAATATGCCACAGTAAAAGTGATTCGTGATGAAAATGGAATCTCTAAAGATTTTGAAATCGAAGGAGATTTCCCGCGTTATGGAAATGATGATGATCGTGCGGATGATATCGCTGTATGGTTGTTAAAAACATTTATGGATAAAATTAGAAAACACCATACATACCGTGACAGTGAACCAACTACATCCATCTTGACGATTACTTCAAATGTTGTCTATGGGCAAGCAACCGGCACACTACCAGATGGTCGTAAAGCAGGAGAACCATTATCTCCAGGAGCTAACCCTGCCTATGGAGCAGAAAAGAATGGATTGTTGGCTTCTTTGAACTCAGTTGCCAAATTACCATACGAATATGCATTGGATGGAATTTCAAATACACAGACTATGAATCCAAGTGCATTAGGTCATGATGATGAAGAACGTGCGGATAACTTGGTGCGCGTAATGGATGGTTATTTTGACCAAGGAGCACACCATTTAAATGTGAATGTATTTGGTGTTGAAAAATTGAAAGATGCGATGGCCCATCCAGAAAAAGAAGAATATGCAAACTTCACAATTCGTGTATCTGGATATGCAGTTAAATTTATTGACTTGACTGAAAAACAACAATTAGATGTTATCGCGCGAACTTGCCATGACCGCCTGTAATTTAGGTTCTATTCATTCCATTGAAACCTTTGGTTCAGTGGATGGACCTGGAATACGCTATATCATTTTCCTACAAGGATGTAATATGCGATGTCAGTTTTGTCACAATGCCGATACTTGGAAGATAGTAGAACCAACACAACAGGCACACCAAGTGTTAGAAAAAGCGTTGCGTTATCAAGCCTATTGGAAGGATGAGGGAGGAATCACTGTCAGCGGTGGGGAACCCCTTCTTCAAATCGATTTTGTATTAGAACTATTTACTCTTGCGAAAAGTCAGGGGGTTCATACAACATTAGATACGTGTGGACAACCTTTTACAAAAGAAGAACCATTCTTTTCAAAATTCAATGAATTAATGAAGGTAACGGATTTGGTTTTATTGGATTTAAAACAAATTGATTCTGATAAACATAAGGAACTGACAAAGTGGCCAAATGATAATATATTGGACATGGCTACTTACTTATCGGATATCCAAAAACCAGTATGGATTCGTCATGTTACAATCCCTACTATCAATGATAGCGATGTTGAGTTAAAGGAATTGCGTGCTTTTATTCAAACGCTACAGAATGTTGAAAGAGTCGATGTTTTACCTTATCATACTTTGGGCGCTTATAAGTGGAAAGAACTCGGCTTGGATTACCCTTTAGAAGGGGTACCACAACCTACAAAAGAACAAGTGGAGCGTGTAAAAAAACTATTGCATGCATTATAAATGGATCAGTTAGCTAGGATCGAGACAGGTCCTAGCTTTTTATGTGCTTTATCTGTACATGCTGAAGAACATGAAGGAACAGTCATTATTCCACCAAGTAGTGAAGTTGAAACAGTGGAATTTTAAGTGAGATGACCAACTTAACAAGTATTGTGTTAGGGCCCAATAGCAGTCGTCAAACACTTCAACATGTCGAATTGG
>CADBTK010000119.1 GCA_902797585.1 Erysipelothrix rhusiopathiae | reverse complement strand
TATAAAAACGGCCTGTCCTAAGACAGGTCGTTCATTTATGATTGTAAGTTAATTACTTCTGTATAGTGTGTTTGGTTATAAATATCAGTGATTTCATAAGTAGATTTTAAAGTCGCTTCATCTAAGATTAAATCCGAGATAGTTAATTTACCATCTACGACAAGTCTTTCTCCTAACATGTAAGCATCTTGGAAAGAACCATCATATCCATAGTAATCACAGATAAAGTCAATCGTATCTCCATCTTCAATATCTACTGTATTTTTTGCCACCAACTGCATATCATCTTCCATATCTTCATATACAGGTTGGGCTCCAATGATTTCTCCTTTTGGATTTTCATCGGTAAATTGTACCAATAGATTGACTCTTTCATCATTCAATAAAGCTGGGATATGACCGCTAATTGTATAATGTTTTCCATCATCTACTGTCTTGTCATAGTAGTAAGCGACTACTTGTCCATTCACAGCTAACCAAGTTCCTTCCGTATCCGCTACCAAACGATCTTGATCATCAATTTCAAATAAATTATCCAATCCCAAGTCAATATAACCAGATCCATCATCATACAATGTCTTCATCGCAATCGCATTTACCAAACTCCATTGGTCTTCGCTTAAAGACATTGTATATTTGTCACCATCTTTTTCCCATTTTAGTTTTGAATCATCCAAACGGTTATTTTCTACATAGTCCACTACATCTTCATCACTGATCGTACGATTTGACAAGAAATTAGAACTATTCAATCCAGAAATACTTCCTGTATTTCCTCCTAAGAATAGATTTAATAAATCGGTTGGTGATCCTTGCTGGGCTTGTTGTTGAGATTGAAGACCCAATAAGTCATAAAGCGATTGTTGCCCATAATTTGATCCACCATAGCTTGCTTGTCCACCCATTTGAAGACGCGCAAAGGATTGAATCGCACGTGTATATTCTTCATCCATTTCTGTATCTTTATTGATACTTGCCATGGTATCTACTTTATTAGCCGTATAGTATGGGAAATAAATCGATAACCCATAGGAGTTAGACATATCTTGTGTTGTACGGTTGTATTTAACGGCACTTTTAACCGCAGCAGCTAATTCTTTTCCAGATTCATTATCGATGTAGTCTGTTAAATTGACTAAATCTACTTGGTCAATACGACTAGAAGTCGCAAAACGACGAGAACGAGTAAGAGCATTGGAAATCTCTTTGTACTCTTTGTTCTCCATTTTCTTCGTTAAACTTTTGGAAAAAGAGTTCAACTTAGTCGGAACGGTATGAGATAGTTCTGCCAAATCCACTACCGAAAGAGTTGCGGATTGACCACGAGTATATTTTTGACAGAAGACGACAAAGTCATCCACAATATTTTGCCCAATTTCAATGGTTGGCATGGATGTATTTTGGCTTAATTTTGTAATCCAGTCTGTATAATACCATCCATATCCTGGTTCGGTTTCTTCACTGGCAATCATGTAGTCTCCATATTTATTCAATACATTGGCTGTTTCTACCGTTGCCATTAAACACGCATCAAATCCAATAAAATCAAAGGCTACGCCTCCATCACGTAAGGCGGCATTTAATCCAGATAAACTCATTGGTCCTTGACGCACATATTTTTCATCATATCCATATCCATTTAAAGACCCTTGTCCATGATCCCAAAGGATTAATTCATAACGATTGGCTTCAAAGTTTTCTTTCCCAAATTGGATAAAACTAGAAAGCGTCTTAGGATCGGTCATAGATGAAGTCCCTGCATTATCTACCAATCGCGCCAATTGTCCATCTTTGATTTGGTACACTTGGTTGACTTGACTGCTCACCGTATTATTACGCCAACGCGTCGATCCACCTGTATAAATAATTAAGTTAACGTTATCTCCTGTTTTTGCCTGCAACATTTCTTGTAAGTCACGAGTAGCCATTCCACTGCGACTTTCTAAGTCGGCTCCACACATATATACCATAATGGTGACTTTATCTTTTCCTTCACCAATAATCTTTGTACGTTTATCACGCGCTCCCTTGACTACTTGTGTATTTAATTTAGGTGTTGCCGCTGAAGCGTCGGTCCAACCCGATCCTGTATTAGTGACTGTTTGATATAAAGAAGATGTTTGTCCAAGACTTGTTTGTTGGGAAGAAGAATTTTGTCCACCAAGAAGTCCAGACAATCCAGAACCTCCACCAAATACCAATGCCAAAATCAACATCAACAACATCGATCCTGCTCCACGTTTTCCTGGAGATGGTAAATTAGATCCTGGTCGACTACTATTTACTGAACCAGTCCCAAGTCCTTTTCCGCGACGACGCAAAGGACCAGAATGACCCGTTACATTCTTCTCTCTACCTCTAGGTCTGTCTCCCATATAAAAACCTCCTCATATTTCGTTATTTCTATTGTATCAGTTGCACAAAAAAAGTGTATTGTATTTCATGATTTTGAGTTTCTTGTTTCGTTACTTAGTCACAGAACAATCATTCTCGTTTTACTATACTAAGAGCATAAAAAGGAGGATATCCATGGATAGATTCAAAAAAAACTTACATCCACAAACCCTATTTACTGCAATGGGTGCTCTCGTTGGATATCTACAAACCTTTTTTATCGGATGCCAAAGTGGCTGCCCACTCAATTCAAACCCGATACTTTCCATGTTGTATATGGGCACAGT
>CADBTK010000118.1 GCA_902797585.1 Erysipelothrix rhusiopathiae | reverse complement strand
GTAGATGCTTCTAATTCATTGGAAGTAAAGAATCCAGATTGTTCATGAATGCCATTGGTTCCAATAAAAGCAACATCGAAGAATAAATTTTCCGTTTGATCAACAGTAGGTTTTCCAATAATTGATTGCGTATTCCAATAAACATATCCTCCTAATTCTATAGGACAATCATTTTTTGATGTTTATTCAAACTAAAACGATGATTATTTGAGTGAATAGGGCATTTATTCATTGAAAGCGTTATCATTCCTTGATATAAAATACCTATATTAGAAAGGGGGTTACGTTCATGATTTACACAACTACATTTAATCCATCTCTGGACTATATCATTCAAGTTGAAGATTTTAAGACCGGTGTAATTAACCGAACTAAGACAGAAATGATTCTAGGTGGAGGGAAAGGAATAAATGTTTCTGTTGTATTAGGAAATCTTGGTCACCAAAATAAAGCACTAGGTTTCATTGGTGGTTTTACAGGGGATGCTTTAAAAAGTTTGTTGGATCATCAAGGGGTAAACAATGACTTTATTGAAGTACAGCAAGGATTTACACGTATCAATGTAAAGATGAAATCCGATGATGAAACAGAAATCAATGGACTAGGGCCAGTGATTACAGAGTCTCATATTGAACAATTGTTTCAAAAATTAGATCAATTACAACAAGGGGACACACTTATAATTAGTGGAAGTATTCCAAGTACGTTACCAGATGATATGTACCAACGTATTATGGTGCGTCTACAAAATAAAGGGATTCGCTTTATTGTTGATGCGACCAAAGATTTACTAGTAAATGTATTGAAGTACCAACCTTACCTCATTAAACCCAACAACCTTGAGTTATCTGAGATCTTTGGAGTTTCATTGGAAACAAGACAAGATGTGATTCCGTATGCTAAACGTTTACAAGAAATGGGTGCACGCAATGTACTTGTTTCTATGGGCAGTAAAGGAGCCGTTTTAGTCAGTGAACAAGGGGACGTATTAGAAATGGATGCGCCAAAAGGTCAAGTTGTGAATTCAGTAGGAGCTGGAGATTCTATGGTGGCAGGTTTTTTGGCTGGAATGTTAGAAACCAACGATTATCAAAATGCCTTATTGATGGGAGTATGTAGTGGGAGTGTTAGTGCATTTACAGACCATTTAGCAACTCGAAGCGAAGTGGAAGATTTAATGAACAAACTCAAAACAGACAAGGAGAAAGGTCAATGAAAATTACAGAGTTATTAAAAAAAGAAGCAGTAAAACTCAATGTAAACGCAACAGACAAAGATAATGTAATTGATCAGTTGATTGATTTACATGTGAAAGCAGGAAATGTAACGGATGCTGCCGTGTACAAAAAAGCAATTCTAGCTCGAGAAGCAGAAGGGACAACCAGTGTTCCTGGAGGGATTGCAATTCCTCACGCAAGAACCAGTGCTGTAGCTAATGCAGGACTTGCTGCAGTGACAGTTGATGGAGGCGTTGATTATGATAGTGAAGATGGATCAAAAACAGATTTATTATTCATGATTGCTGCTCCAGAAAATTCAAATAATTTATACATGGAAGTATTGAGTAAATTAGCTACCATGTTAATGGATGAATCTTTTGTGAAAGATTTAAAATCAAGTAAAACAGCGGATGAATTCTTAGCAAAAATTGATACAGCTGAAAATAAAAAAGAAGAAGTTGAAGATAGTCCTGTTCAAACAAAAGGAATGCCTCAAATCTTAGCGGTTACTGCCTGTCCTACAGGAATTGCCCATACTTATATGGCTGCAGAAAACTTAACGAAAAAAGCAGAGGAAATGGGAATTGTGTTAAAAGCAGAAACACAAGGATCCGTTGGTGCGAAAAATGTATTGACAGCAGAAGAAATTGCCAATGCAGATGGAATTATTATTGCGGCGGATAAAAACGTTGAAATGTCACGTTTTAATGGAAAACCAGTTTATGCTACGACAGTATCGAAAGGGATTAACGACCCTGAATTCTTGATTAATAAAATCATTAATAAAGAAGCGCCTATTTGTACAGTAGAAGGAAATGCTCGTAGTGATATGAATAGTGATTCATCAGATTCACTATGGCACACTTTCTATAAACACTTGATGAATGGTGTTAGTCACATGTTGCCATTTGTTGTTGGAGGAGGAATCTTAATTGCCTTAGCATTCTTGGTAGATACTAAAGCTGCCGGTACTGCGGACTTTGGTATGGGAACTCCATTAGCTGCTTTCTTTAAAACAGTAGGTGGAGAAGCATTTGGATTCATGTTGCCAATCTTGGCTGGATTTATTGCGATGAGTATTGCCGACCGCCCAGGTTTAGCTGTAGGTTTTGTAGGGGGAGCTATTGCAGCGGCAGGATACAACTTTAGTGCATTGTTTGATCCAAATGCAGCCGTTGTAAGTTCTGGATTCTTAGGAGCTTTATTAGCTGGTTTTGCCGGTGGATACTTAACAAAGGGGTTAGAAAAAGCGTGTGAAAAATTACCTGCCTCGTTAGAAGGAATTAAACCTGTCTTATTGTATCCATTATTAGGAATTCTAAGTATTGGAATTGTAATGTACGCAATCAACCCATTCATGGGAGCAATCAACACAGGAATGTCAAATTGGTTGTCAAGTTTAGGAACAACGAACTTGGTATTGTTAGGAGCTGTTGTTGGTGGAATGATGTCTGTAGATATGGGTGGTCCTGTTAACAAAGCAGCGTATGTATTTGGTACAGCAATGTTAGCAGAGGGTACTGAAGTAGGAAAAATTATCATGGCAGCTGTTATGGTAGGTGGTATGGTTCCACCATTAGTTATTGCGGTTTCAACAACATTATTCAAAAATAAATGGACGGAAGAAGAACGTAAGAGTGGTCTAGTTAACTACATTATGGGATTATCATTCATCTCTGAAGGAGCTATTCCATTTGCAGCCGCTGATCCATTACGTGTATTACCTTCTTGTATTGTAGGGTCTGCAGTAGCAGGGGCTTTATCAGCAGCCTTTGGATGTACTTCACCTGCACCTCATGGTGGATTCTGGGTAATTGGTATTATTGGAAACCCTGTAATGTATGCTATTGCCTTATTAGTAGGAACACTTGCAGGAGCGTTTATTCTTTCAGCATTAAAGAAAAAAGCATAATATAAATAATAAGAAAACGGGAACATATGTTCTCGTTTTCTTTGATTATTCGAAATGATTGTTTATACACTTCTTTGATAGAAGTTTCAATTGTCATTTGTTTTTATGGTAATTTGTTTCCGGCTGTTTTATATAAGTTGTACCACTCTTGTCTAGTTAGGGTAATGTCGCTTGCTTTGGCGGCATGAATAATACGCTGTTTATTCGTTGTTCCAGTAATGACTTGTACGTTAGTGGGCAAACGCAACAGCCATGCGTAGGCAATGGTATCTTTTTCTACATGGTATTTTTGTGCCAATTGTTCTAATAAGTCATTTAACTCTTTGTATTCAGGATGGTTGATAAAAGTTTCTTTAAATTTGGAACTTTGTATAGGGGACCATGTTTGAAGAATAACATCATTCATGCGTGTGTATTCTAAGGAACCTGCTTCTCGCATAATTCCATTGTCTTCGATTCGGTTAACATTGACATAGGCGTCAATGATGGGGGTATGAGCTAAACTAAGTTGAAGTTGGTTCGCAAATAGTTTTTGATTGATGCCTGATTGTAACAATTCCATTTGATAACGGTTCATGTTGGAAACACCAAAATGTAATACCTTTCCACTGGCTTCTAAAATATCAAAAGCCTCTTTGACTTCTTCTAGTTCCATTAATACATCAGGTCTATGAAGTAGTAAACTATCAATATGGTCCGTTTGAAGTCTTTCTAATATTCCTTCGACAGATTGTAAGATATATTCTTTAGAAAAATCATATAACCCATCGTGAATAGCACACTTAGATTGGATGAACATTTTGTCTCTTAATTCAGGATGACTACTTAATACATGTCCAAAATGGGTTTCACTGAATCCTTTCCCATAAATGTCGGCATGATCAAAAAAGTTAATACCATGATCTAAAGCGGTTGTGATTAATTCATATAATTGGTCTTGGGATAAATCTTTAAAACGCATGCATCCCACACCAATAGTTGAAACATTGTTGATATATTGCATCAGATATCTCCATTTCTTTCTTTAATACTAGCATTAAAATAATAGAGGCTCCTATTAAATATTCATCTGAGACATTTTTAAATCATTATTGGAAAATGGTAGAGATATTTTCCTTTACAATTGATGGTTTGAATGGTACTATAGATAGGCAAGTTTACGCTTGCTTCTCTGTTTCTTGAAAAAAGAAACCAAAGTCCAAAGGGAGGTGTACAAAATGAAAAAATACGAAATCATGTACATTGTCAACGCTTCTTTAGATGAAGAACAGTTCAAAAACGTGTCAGATCGTTTGAACAAAACAATCACTGACAACGGTGGATCCATCGATAACGTGGATGACTGGGGAATCAAAGAATTCGCGTATGAAATCGATCACATGAAAAAAGGACATTACTGCGTTATGAACGTAACTGCAAACAACGAAGGAATTGCAGAATACCAACGTTTAGCACGTATCAACAACAATGTCATTCGTATCATGGTCGTTAAGACTGAAGATGAAGAATAATTGAGGAAAAGAATATGATTAATAATGTTGTATTAGTAGGACGTATTACGCGAGACTTAGAAATCAGAAAAACTCCAAATGGAGCAAGTGTTCTAAATTTCAACATTGCGGTAAATCGTCGTGGAACACAACAACCTGGGCAACCAGATGCTGATTTTATCAACTGTGTAGCGTGGAATCGTACAGCAGATTTGATGGGTCAATACTTACACAAAGGATCTTT